>CAIQOY010000375.1 GCA_903873565.1 uncultured Actinomycetes bacterium | reverse complement strand
TACGCCCCCACCGAGTACGGCCCGCACCTGTGGGAGCGGCTGATGGAGGCCGGCGCCGAGCACGGCCTCGCGGCCTGCGGCGGCGGCGCCTTCGAGTCGCTGCGCGTCGAGAAGGGCTACCGCTTCGCCGGCGTCGACATGCACACCGACTACACGCCCGACGAGGCCGGCCTCGGCTTCGCGGTCAACCTGCGCAAGGCGGACTTCATCGGCAAGCAGGCCGTGCTCGCCGAGCGGGCCCGCGGGTCGCGGAAGCGCCTCGTCCCGATCGTCCTCGACGATCCCGACGCCGCGCCCCTCGGCGGCGAGCCGATCCTGCTCGACGGCGCCGCCGTCGGCTACGTGACGAGCGCCAACTTCGGGTACTCGGTTGGCAAGTCGATCGCCTACGGGTATCTTCCCGCGGACGCGGCGGTCCCCGGGACGAGGGCGGCCATCCGGATCTTCGACCGCGAGGTCGAGGGCTCCGTCAGCACCGAACCGATCTTCGACCCCACCGGCGAGCGCCTCCGGGCCTAGCCGCCACCTTCCCCCACCCCGGAGGACACCCCCATGCCCCATCTCGCCACCGCCCTCGAGCGTCTCGGCACCGAGACCGCCTTCGAGGTCCTCGCCCGCGCGAAGGCCCTCGAGGCCACCGGCAAGCGCGTCATCCACCTGCAGATCGGCGAGCCCGACTTCGACACCGCCCCCCACATCGTGGAGGCGGCCGCGAAGGCGCTGCGCGACGGCCAGACGCACTACTGCCCCGCGCCCGGCATCCCCGCCCTGCGCGAGGCCTGCGCCAGCCACCTGACCACGCACCGCGGCATCGAGATCTCGCCCGACTCCATCGTGGTCACGCCGGGCGCCAAGCCGTTCCTGTTCTTCGGCATCCTCGCCACGGTCAACCCGGGCGACGAGGTCATCTACCCCAACCCGGGCTTCCCGATCTACGAGTCCGCGATCAAGTGGGCCGGCGGCGTCCCCGTGCCGCTGCCCCTGACCGAGGAGACCGACTTCGCCTTCACGGCGGACGACCTCCGCGAGCGCCTGACCCCGAAGACCAAGATGGTCATCCTCAACTCGCCGGGCAACCCGACGGGCGGCTACAACTCCCGCGCCCTCAACCTCGAGATCGCCCAGGTCCTCGCCGACCACGACTGCTGGATCCTCTCCGACGAGGTCTACTCGGAGATGCTCTGGGGCGGCGCCGAGCACGACACGATCGCCGCGCACGAGGGCCTGCTCGACCGCACGATCCTGCTCGACGGCTTCTCGAAGACGTTCGCGATGACGGGCTGGCGGCTCGGCTACGCCGTGCTGCCCGAGCCCCTGCGCGAGCCGATCACGCGCCTGATCATCAACTCGGTGTCCTGCACGGCCCCCGCCACGCAGCTCGCCGGCGTCGCCGCCCTGACCGGGCCCCGCGACGAGATCAACGCGATGATGGCCGAGTTCGACCGCCGCCGCGTGGCCGTGGTCGAGGGGCTCAACTCGCTGCCGGGCGTCACCTGCCGCGACCCGAAGGGCGCCTTCTACGCCTTCCCGAACGTCTCGGGCACGGGCCAGGATGCGAAGACGGTCGCCGACCGCCTGCTGCAGGAGTCGGGCGTGGCCGTCCTCTCGGGCACCGCCTTCGGCGAGCACGGCGAGGGCTACCTGCGCCTGTCCTACGCGAACAGCCTCGAGAACATCCAGGAGGCCATCGAGCTGATGCGCGGCAAGCTCGAGGAGATGGCGGCGTGAGCCAGCCCCGGATCGTCGTCACGCGGCGCATCCCCCAGCCGGCGCTCGACCTGCTCGCCGAGCACGGCGACGTGTGGCTGTCGCCGCACGACCGCCCGCTCACCCGCGAGGAGCTGTTCGACGCCGTCAAGGGCGCCGACGCGATCGTCTGCCTGCTCCACGACCAGATCGACGACGAGGTCCTGGACGCGGCGGGCCCCCGGCTGAAGGTGATCGCCAACGTCGCCGTCGGCTACAACAACGTCGACACCGAGGCGATCGCCAGGCGCGGGACCGTCTGGTTCACGAACACGCCGGCCGTCCTCACCGAGGCCACCGCCGACATCGCGATGGCCCTGATCCTGATGGCGACCCGCCGGCTCGGCGAGGGCGAGCGCGTGATCCGCTCGGAGACCCCCTGGGTCTGGAGCATGTTCTACATGCTCGGCGCGGGCATCCAGGGCAAGACGCTCGGCATCGTCGGCCTCGGCCTGATCGGCCAGGCCACGGCGCGTCGCGCCAAGGCGTTCGGGATGGAGATCATCTACTCCGGCCGCCGCCAGGCCGACCCGGCGATCGAGCAGGAGCTCGGGGCGCGCTACGTGTCCTTCGACGAGCTGCTCGAGACCGCCGACGTCGTCAGCCTGCACTGCCCGCTCAACGCCGAGACGAAGCACCTGATCGACGCGGCGCGCCTGCAGCAGATGCGCTCCGACGCCTTCCTGATCAACACCACCCGCGGCCCCGTGGTCGACGAGCAGGCGCTCGTCGACGCGCTCAAGGCCGGGGAGATCGCCGGCGCCGGCCTCGACGTCTTCGAGGAGGAGCCGACGGTCAACCCGGGCCTCCTCGAGCTCGAGAACGCGGTCCTGATCCCGCACCTCGGCTCGGCCACGATCGAGACCCGCACGGCCATGGGCGTCCTCGCTGCGACCAACGCGGTCGCGGTGCTCGGCGGCGAGGAGCCGCCGACGCCGGTCGTGCGCGTCGGCTAGCCACGCACGCATGCGGCCCCGGATCGGCGCCCGCCGGTCCGGGGCCGTTCGCGTTCTAGGGGCTCGCCGGACCGGCCACGACGTGGACCTCGGCCCCCGTGACGGACACGTCCCGCCAGCGCGCGTCGGCCGTGACCACCCGCTCGATGTCGGCACGCACCGCCCCCGTCGCGAGGATGATCGCGTCGGCGACGGGGAGCCGGACGCGGGCGCCGGACCGATGACGCCGTCGCAGATCGGCGGCCCGCTCCGCCGCTGCGCGATCCACGTCGAGCATCCGCACCTTCGCATCGACCAGGAACTCCTCCGCGGCCACGCGGGCCTTGCGGTCGCCGCCGGCCCCGGTCAGGACCTCCGCCCATGCGATCGTCGAGATCGCCAGCGTCCGTCGGGCCGCGACCTCGGCGTCGACCGCCTCCACGCAGGCGCCGTGCAGGGCGTCATCCGCGTAGATCCACCCGATCACCACGGAGGAGTCGATCAGCGTCAGTCCCACTCAGCCTCCATCTCGCGGATGCGCGCGTGCGCCTCGGCCGCACCCGTGACGCGACCGGCCTTCTCCCGCAGCACCGCGCGCACGCTCCAGATCTCGACCCGCCCGGGACCCGTCGAGCGCATGGCGAGCACCTCGCCCTCCTCGAATCCCGCCTCGAGGAAGGTCTCCTTGCCGATGGTGATCTGATGCTTGCTGCTGATCTTTACAAGATCCACGATCGGTAAAGATAGCGGGCGCGCCGAATCGCCCCGACGTGCGCCGGACACGCACGCGGAACCCGCGCCGGCGCGCCGGTCAGAGGTCGATCCGCCTGCGCCCCACCACGATCGGCACGAGGGCGAGGAGGACGAGCGCGGCGGCCGCGAGGAACGGCCACGCCGCGGCCGCGGTGGCGGCCTCGCGGATCGCGCGGTCGAGCCGGTCGATCAGCCCGCGCCACGCCGCGGCCTGCTCCGGATCGTCCGGCGGGCGCCCGAACGCCTCCTCGAGGTCGGGGATGCGGCCGCTCGCGCCGCTGATCGCATCGCCGAGCCGGCCGGCCAGGGCGACCCGCTCCGACAGGGGCAGCGGCGCGTCGAGGAGCAGGGTCACGCCCTGGCGCTCGACCTGCTCCTGCTGCACCGCGAGCTGCTGCGTGAAGAGCGGCGTCAGGGCGACGATCCCGATCACGAGGCCGACGTGGCGGGCAGCCAGCGTCCAGCCGCCGTGGACGGCCTGCGGCGAGCGGCCCTTGAGGGCGGAGTCCGTCAGCGCCTCGATCGTCATGCCGAGCCCGAGGCCGATCGCGATCTGCGGGGGCACCGTCCACTGCCAGGTCGGCTCGGGCAGGAGCGCGAGGCCCGCGAGGCCGGCGGCGAGCAGGACCGTGCCGGCGCCGGCGCGCTGGGGCAGCGTGCCGACCCGCCCGAACAGCCGCGCCCCGACGATCGCGGCCAACGGCATCACGGTGACCACGAGCGCGGTGGCGATCGGCGTCATCCGCCAGCCCTCGATCAGGAGCAGCACGATCAGGAACAGCGCCGCGGTCAGGCCCGCGCTGAGCAGGAGCAGGGCGAGGTTGGCCGCCACGTGCGGGCGTCCCGCCGGCCCGGGCGCCGAGTGGGCGCGCACGCGCAGGGTGGGCAGGGCGAGGAGGATCGCCGGCACCTGCACGAAGAAGATCGCCTCCCACGAGATCAGCTGCGTGAGCAGGCCGCCGAGCGCGGGGCCGCAGGCCGCGCCGAGGGCGCCGGCGGTGGCCCAGACCACGGCCGCCCGCCGCTCCGACCCCGTGCTCAGGGGCAGCACCTCGAGCGCCGCCGTCACCGCGAGCGCGCCGCCGACGGCCTGCACGGCGCGGCTGACCAGCAGCACCTCGAAGGACGGGGCCAGCGCGCAGAACAGCGACGCCGCCGCGAACACCGCCATCCCGACGACGAGCAGGAGCCCCGGGGCGCGCCGGCGCACCAGGTACGCGACGGGCACCGCCACGATCGCCAGCACCACGTTGAACCCGGTCAGGACCCACGAGACCTCGCCGATCGTGAGCGAGTAGCGCACCAGGATGTCG
Organism: uncultured Actinomycetes bacterium; assembly: GCA_903873565.1. Taxonomy (GTDB): domain Bacteria; phylum Actinomycetota; class Thermoleophilia; order Gaiellales; family F1-60-MAGs149; genus F1-60-MAGs149. The sequence continues at coordinate 18 of CAIQOY010000375.1, read as the reverse complement.
GGCAGCGCGAGCACGACG
>CAIQOY010000374.1 GCA_903873565.1 uncultured Actinomycetes bacterium | reverse complement strand
GCAACGTCAAGGCCACGTACTCCCTGACCTCGATGGGCTGCCCGGCCGGCCCGCACATCGCCGCCGAGATCGAGCGCGCGATGCGCGAGATCCCGGGCGTCGGCGAGGTCGAGGCCGAGCTCGTCTGGTCGCCGCCGTGGACCCCGGACCGGATGTCCGAGGACGCGAAGTTCGCGCTCGGCTTCTAGCCGGGCGGGTGCGTCAGGCGGAGGCGGGGCGGCGCGGGGGAGGCTAGGCCTCGTCGCCGACGGCGACGGGCTCCTCGACGGCCGTCTCGACCGCCGCGACGACCGGGGTCTCCTCGACCACGGCCTCCTGGGCCATCGTGGCCTCGGCCGACGCCATCGTCTGCTCGTCGCCATCGTCGCGCCGGCGGTCCGGGCGGCCGCCGCGGGCGCGCTCGAGCTTCGGCATCACGAAGGGGAGCAGGCCCATCTCGCGGGCGCGCTTGATCTCGCGGGCGGCCAGCGCCTGCTGGCGGCGCGAGAGGCCCGTCATGCGGCGGGAGCGGATCTTGCCGCGGTCCGACAGGAACCGCTTGAGGCCCTCGACGTTCGTGTAGCGGATCTGGTCGTCCGAGATCTGGACGCGCTTGCGCTTCTTGGGAGGAGCGGTGTTCCGCTTGCGTCGAGCCTGCTGTGCCACGTGCGATGTACTCCCGGTCGGGAAACGGACCGCGGAAGCATACAGGTCATCGCGAAACGCGGGTTCAGGTGCCGAGGGCGGCGTCGCGGGCCGCCACGGCCAGCTGGTCGGCGCGCTCGTTGAGCTCGTGGCCCGCATGCCCCTTGACCCGCTCGAAGCGCACGTCGTGCTCGGCCACGGCCCGCAGGAGCTCCTGCCACAGGTCCTGGTTCTCGACGGGCTTCTTGGCGGAGGTCTTCCAGCCGTTCCGCTGCCACTTGGCCAGCCAGCCCTCCGTGAACGCCTTCTCCACGTAGGAGGCGTCCGTGACGATCACGACCCGCGAGGGGCGGGTGAGGGCCGCCAGCCCGCCGATCACGGCGCTCAGCTCCATGCGGTTGTTCGTGGTCTCGGCGGCGCCGCCCGACACCTCGCTCTCGTGGCCGCGCCAGCGCAGGATCGCCGCCCAGCCGCCCGGGCCGGGGTTGCCCGAGCAGGCGCCGTCCGTCCAGATCTCGACCTCGTCCTCTCCCGCGGGCATGGGGCCAAGGGTAGGGGGTAGGCTCTCCGACGTGGACGCGCCCGCGCTCGCCGACCTCCAGGCGCTCGTCGCCGACGACGGCATCGTGCTCGGCGCCGCCCCGGCGGCGCCCTACGAGGAGGCCGAGGCCGCGCTCGCCGACCGCGTCGCGCGCGGGCTCTGGGCCGACATGCGCTTCACGGCCGCCCGGCCCGAGGTCTCCTGCCCCCCCGAGCGCGCGGTGCGCGACGCGCAGACCGTGATCAGCGCGATCCTGCCCGTCTGGGAGCCGGCCACGGAGCGCCCCGAGGGGCCGGTCGGGCGGCTGCCCCGCTACGCCTGGGGCGAGCCCTACGCGGTCCTGCGCGCGGCGCTCGGCCGGGTCCGCGACCGCCTCGCCGAGGACGGCTACCGCAGCGTCGTGCACGTCGACGCCAACCACCACGTCGACCGGGAGGGCGCGCGCCGCGCGGGGCTCACCTTCACGGGCAAGAGCACGATGGCGATCGCGCCCGGCCTCGGCACCTTCATCGCCATCGGCACCCTGATCACCGACGCCGTGATCGCGCACGAGTCGCCCGCGCCCGTGCGGCAGGGCTGCGGCGACTGCACCCTCTGCATCGACGCCTGCCCCACGGGCGCGCTCGACGAGGCGTACGTGCTCGACGCGGAGGCCTGCGTCTCCTACTGGACCCAGAGCCGCCGCGAGGTGCCCGAGGGGATCGCGGAGGGCTTCGGGGACATGGTCTACGGCTGCGACGTCTGCCAGGACGTCTGCCCCTACAACGCGGGCCCGATCGAGCGCCGCTCCGGCCGCGAGCCGTCGGACGCGGGCTGGGTCCGCCTCGACGCCTGGCTCGAGGCCTCCGAGGAGGACCTCGTGGAGCGCTACGCCCGGCTCTACGTGCCCGACCTCGACGGGCGCTACCTCAAGCGCAACGCGCTGATCGCGCTCGGCAACGGGCCCGAGGAGCACCGCGAGCTGGCGCGGCCGTTCGCGGAGGGGGAGGACCCGGTGCTGGGGCCCGCGGGGCGGCGGGCGCTCAGGCGGCCGTGATCGTGAGGAACGCGACGTTGTAGTGCGTCGGGGTCGTCGCCGGTGCGCTGCCGTTGCTGCATCCGGCCATCACCTTCGCCGTGTGGCTGCCCGCCGTCTGGGCCACGTTCATCTTCCCGAACAGGACGATGCCCTCGAGGTTCACTCCGCTATCGGCCTCCGTGCGGCCGCTCTTCGCCACGACGGTGCCGTCGACCTGGAGGAAGAGCACCGGATCGGCGGCGCCGGCGCACATGGCGGCCTGCAGCGTGACGTCGAGACGGGCGAACAGCGCGAACTTGCCCGCCTGGTCGAGGGAGATCGACCCCGATGCGACCTGGACCGCGTTCGTCGTGATCGGGTTGGTCTGCGAGTCCCCGTCCACGGAGGCGTACTGGGCGCCGGCCGGGCCGGCGGCGCCGGTGTCCCCGGTCGCGCCGGTCTCGCCTCGGGGTCCCGCCGGGCCCGTCGCCCCCGTGGCGCCCGTCGCCCCCGTCAGCAGCGTGCCCTTCGCGAAGTCCGCCGCGGTCAGGGAGCCGTCCTTGACCTTGACGGACGTCACCGCGTTCTTCTTCAGCTGCTTGGCGCCGACGCTGTTCCTGGGCAGGGCCGTGACGGCGTAGGAGGTGCCGCCCAGCGCCAGGAAGACGGCGATGGTCGCCATCACGTTGGCGTAGGTCAGGCGCCGCCCGATCATCGCGAACGTCCGCCTCGGCATGGCGCAAGCGTAGCCGCCGCACCCGCCTGCTGCCGGGGTACGCGCTAGCGCCGGCGCGAGGAGGCCGAGCGCTTCGCGCCGCGGACCTCCTTGAGCATCTCGGTCGCGCGGCGGGCCACCCGGGCGCGCAGGGCGGCCGGCTCGACCAGGATCGCGTGCCCGCGGTACTTGATGACCTCGTCCTGGAGCCAGCG
>CAIQOY010000373.1 GCA_903873565.1 uncultured Actinomycetes bacterium | reverse complement strand
GGCGTGGCGAGGAGCCGCTCCTGCCCGATCGCCAGGCGCGCCTCGTCGACGTTGGCGCCCGGCGGCACCTGGTTGCCGCGGCGGTTGTAGATGCCGGAGGCGAGGTTCTGGTCGGCGGGGTAGTCCCAGGGGATGCGCCGGAAGAAGCCGAAGTCCGCCATCGTCGCCTCGAGCCGCTCCTCGCCGAGCTCGATGCCCACGGTGGCCAGCGTGGTGTTGACGGAGTGGACGAGCGCGTACCCGAAGTCGTGCTCGCCCGGGTCCTTGCCGTTGAAGTTGCAGAGCTCCTGGCCGCCCGTCTCGATGCAGTCGCCGGCGGGGAACTCCGTCGACACCTCGACCACGCCGTTGTCGAGGGCGCTCGCCGCCGTCACCACCTTGAAGGTCGAGCCCGGCGGGTAGAGGCCCTGCGTGGCCCGGTTGAGGAGCGGCGAGCCCGGCGCGTCGAGGGCGTCGGCGAGCCCGTCGTTCGGGTCGAAGGTCGGCGTCGAGGCCATCACCAGGACCCCGCCGTTCGACGGGTCGAGCACGACGACGCTGCCGGCGCGGCCGGCCTCGCGCAGCCGGTCCATCGCCGTCTGCTGGGCGGCGGCGACCAGCCGCAGCACGACGTCGTCGCCGCGCACCGTGTCGCCCCGCATGCGGTCGAAGGCGTTGCGGACGCCCGCCAGGTCGCTGGTCGCGCCCGTCAGCTCGGGGTCGAGCGAGCGCTCGAGGCCGGCGCGTCCCGCGAGCAGGGACGAGTAGCCCACGAGCTGGGCCGCGAGGCCCTTCTCGGGGTAGCGGCGCAGGAACACGTCGCGGCCGTCGAGCCGCCCGGGCACCGAGTCGGCGAGGACGACGCCGTCGGCGGTCAGGATCGCGCCGCGGTCGATCTCGAGGTCGCGGTAGACGAGCCGCACGTTGCTCTGGCGCGCCTCGAGGGAGCCGCGCGCCCAGACCTGCCAGTAGGTGGTCATCGCGATCAGGGCGACGAGCGCCACCGCCACGGCGGCGAACAGGTGCGAGATGCGCGCGTTCACCCGCGCTCCCGGTTCGCGCGCTGGGAGATGCAGAGCAGGAGCGCCGCGATCGCGAAGTTCGCGGTCACGCTCGAGCCGCCGTACGACACGAAGGGCAGGGTCAGGCCCGTCAGCGGGAGCAGGCGCACGACCCCGCCGACGATCACGAAGGCCTGGAAGGCGACGGCGATCGCGAGGCCGCTGGCCAGGAGCTTCGAGAACCCGTCGTCGGCCTGCGTGGCGATCCGGAAGCCCCGCCAGGCGAGCAGCAGGTAGAGCAGGATCACGGCGGCCGCGCCCACGAGGCCCATCTCGTTGGCGATGACCGAGAAGATGAAGTCGGTCTGGGCGAAGGGGATGATCGTCCCGCCGGCGTCGTTGAGGATCAGCCCGCGTCCGAAGCCCGCGCCGGTGACGCCCCCGTCGGCGATCGTGTAGATCGACTGCGCGATCTGGTAGCAGCAGGCGCCCTGCTCGTCGGCCCACGGGTCGAGCCAGCCGTCGATGCGCGTCTGCACCTGCGGGGCGATCTGCAGCGCGGCCAGCCCGCCGAGCGCGAACAGCCCGAGGCCCGCGCCGACGTAGAGCAGCCGGCCGGTGGCCACGTAGACCATCGCCAGCGCGATCACGAACAGGAGCAGCGACGAGCCGAGGTCGTTCATCGCCACCAGCAGCACGAGCGCGGCGCCGGCCAGGATCAGGAGGGGCAGCGCGTGGCGCAGGGCGGG
>CAIQOY010000372.1 GCA_903873565.1 uncultured Actinomycetes bacterium | reverse complement strand
CGTGCCCTGGCCCTGGGCCGGCAGGTCGGCGACCTCGGCGAGCGCCGCCATCACGACGTCGGCGATGCGGCTCGAGGTCTCGACGTTGCCGGCGGCGACCGCGCTGGGCGGGCGCGCGTCGACGAGGCTGCCCGGCTCGGCCCGCACCTCGAGGGGCGCGCTGACGCCCGCGTTCATCGGGATGTCGCCGGGCAGGAGCACCCGCAGCGCGAACAGGCAGCCCGCGCGGGTGTCGGCCAGGGGGCAGTTGACGTTGCCGCGCACGGCGGGCGAGGTGCCGGCGAAGTCGACGATCATCCGGTCGCCCGCGATCTCCACGGTGGCCCGGATCGGGATGTCGTCGTCGATGACGCCGTCGCCCTCGAGGATGTCCTCGGCGACGTGGATCCCGTCGGGGAGGGCGCGGATCGCCTCGCGGGTGCGCCGCTCGGCGTACGCGATCATCGCGTCGTAGGCCGCGATCACGGTGGCCGCGCCGTGGCGGGCCGCGAGCTCGGCGAGGCGCTCCGTCGCGAGGTGGAGGGCGGCGAGCTGGGCGTCGAGGTCGCCGCGGCGCTCGTGCGGCTGGCGCACGTTGGCGAGCAGGAGGTCGAGCAGGTTGGCGTCCAGCTCGCCGCCGCGCACGAGCCGCACCGGCGGGATCACGATGCCCTCCTGGTAGAGCTCGGTCGCGCCGGGCGGCATCGAGCCGGCGCGCATGCCGCCGACGTCGGCGTGGTGCGCGCGCACCGCGGCCACGGCCAGCACCGCCCCGTCGACGGCGATCGGGGCGACGAGGGTGATGTCGGGCAGGTGCGAGCCCCCGGTGTAGGGGTCGTTGACGATGAAGACGTCGCCGGGGACGGGGTCGCGGGCGAGGACCGCCGCCACCGTCTCGGGCATCGAGCCGAGGTGGACCGGCACGTGCGCGGCCTGGGCCACCATCCGCCCGTCGGGCGCGAAGAGCGCGCACGAGGAGTCGCGGCGCTCCTTGATGTTGGCGGAGAACGCCGCGCGCACCAGCACGGCGCCCATCTCCTCGGCGACGCCCGCCAGCGCGTTGCCGAGCACCACGAGGCCAATCGGGTCGAGGCTCACGCCGCCCCCTCCCGCCGGAGCACCAGCGTGCCGGTGGCGTCGCAGGCGCCGGCCCAGCCCGCGCCCACCCAGACCGTGGCGCCCTCGATCGGCACGGCGGAAGGGCCGGCCACCGGCCCCGCGACGACCGGGACGGGCGCGAGCGCCGGGCGCTCGGTGGGCACCGTGGCCGTGACGCGCACGGCGATCGCCTCGACGGGCTGGTCGGGGCGGTCCCAGCCGTGGCGCAGCGCGTGCTGGCGGTGGAACCCGGCTGCCGCCTCCTCGGCCTCGGTCACCGGCACGGTCAGCTCGTGGCCCTGCCCCGCGTAGCGGCAGTCGACGGCGAGGCCCAGCGCGGCGCCGGGCAGGTCGGCGAGGGCCTCGGCGGCGAGCCGGTCGAGCGCCGCCGCCACCTGCGCCGTGCCCTCGTGATCGAGCGTCGTGCGCAGGCCGCGCACGTGGTCGCGGCGCGTGTCGGCCAGGGCGAGGCCGAGCGCCGAGAGGACGCCGCTCGCGGCCGGCACGAGCACGGTCGCGATGCCGAGGTCGTCGGCCAGGGCGCAGGCGTGCAGGGGTCCGGCACCGCCGAAGGCCACCAGCGCGCCGGCGCGCGGGTCGCGGCCGCGCTCGACCGACACGACGCGCAGGGCCTGCGCCATCGCGCTGTCGGCGACGCGCACGATCCCGAGCGCCGTCTCCTCGAGTCCGAGCCCGAGCCGCTCGCCGAGGCGCGCCACGGCCGCGGCGGCGAGCTCCCGCGAGAGCGCGATCGACCCGCCCAGCACGAGGCCGTCGGGCAGGCGCCCCAGCACCACGTTGGCGTCGGTGACGGTGGGCTCGACGCCGCCCGCGCCGTAGGCCGCCGGGCCGGGCACGGCACCGGCGCTGGTGGGACCGACGCGCAGGCGCCCGCCGTCGTCGACCCAGGCGATCGAGCCACCGCCGGCCGAGACCGTGTGCACCTCGGTCATCGCGAGGCGCAGCGGCACGCCGGCCACCACGGCCTCCGTGGTCGTGGCCACCGACCCCTCGACGATCGCCGCGACGTCCGTGGAGGTGCCGCCCATGTCGAAGGTGAGGGCGTCGGCGAAGCCGCTCGCCACCGCGACGTGCGCCGCTCCGACGACGCCGCCGGCCGGCCCCGACAGGACCGTGGTGGCGGCGAGGAGGCCCGCCGTCTCGGCGTCGATCACGCCGCCCGACGACTGCATGACGGTCGGGGTCGGAAGCTTCGCGCCCTCCGCCCGCTCGACCAGCCGCCCGAGGTAGCCGCGCAGGCGCGGGCGCAGGTAGGCGGTGGCCACCGTGGCGCTCGTGCGCTCGTACTCGCGCATCTCCGGCAGCACCTCGTGCGAGGCGACCACCTCCACCCCGGGCAGGGCCGCGCGCACGGCGGCGGCGACGGCCTCCTCGTGCGCCGGATGCAGGTAGCCGAAAAGCAGGCAGACGGCGACGCTCTCGACCTCGAGGGCGCGCAGCTCGTTCACGGCCCGCTCGAGGTCGGCGGGGTCGAGCGGCTCGACGACCCCGTCGGGGCCCATCCGCTCGCGCACCGTCACGCGCAGGCCGCGCGGCACGAGCGGCGGCGGGTTGTGGCGGCTGAGGTCGTAGAGGTCGGCGCGCGCCTGGCGGCCGATCTCGATCACGTCGCGGAAGCCCTCGGTGGTGACGAGCGCGGTGCGCGCCCCGCGCCGCTCGAGCAGCGCATTCGTGGCCACGGTCATGCCGTGGGCGAGCGCCTGCACCGCGGCCGGGTCGATCCCGCTCGCGAGCACCGCAGCTAGGACCGCCTCCGACTGGTCGTGCGGCGTCGTCGGCACCTTCGCGATCACGAGGCCGTCGGGCCCGACCGCGGCCAGGTCCGTGAAGGTGCCGCCCACGTCGATGCCCACGCGCATGGCGGAAGCCTACGGGCTGCGCGAGGTCGGCCCCGGGGTCAGCGTGCCGCGCCGAAGCGGTCGTCGGCGACGGCGCCGGCCCCCGCCCCGTTGACCGCGCGCACCTCGACCTGGCCGGTCGCCGCAGCGCCGATGCGCGACCACGTCCACGTCGGCTCGGCCTTCGGCTTGATCTTGAGCGCGACCCATGGGCGCCAGCGACCCGCGACGCGGATCCGCACCTCGTAGGAGGCGAGCCGCACGCCGCCGTCGTTGGCCGGGGCGCGCCAGGTCGCCGTCACGCCCGCCGCCGAGCGCGTCAGCCGCAGGGCGCGGACCCTGCCGGGGGTGGTGCGCGGCGTCGTGGCGCGCGACGCCGCTGAGGCCGCGCTGGTCGCGAAGCCCGATCCGGCCGTGACGGTGAAGGTGTAGGCCGTGCCGTTGGCGAGGCCGCGGACCACGCAGGTCGTCTTCGCCGTGGTGCACGTCCTGCCGCCCGGCGCCGCCGTGACCGTGTAGGTGACCGCGGCGCCGACCACGGGCGCCGCCCAGCGCACCGCCGCACTGCGGTCACCGGGCGTCGCGCGCACGTCGGTCGGCACGGCGGTCGACGTCGCGTAGAGGACGACGTCGCCCTTCGACCCGGTGCGCACGCCGCGGTTCACGACCTCGACCACCGGCGCGCCCGACCCGGCCGGCGCGGTGGCGGTGATCGTGGTCTCCGACACGACCGTCACGTCGGTCGCGGGCCGGCCGCCGATGCTGACGATCGCGCCCGCCATGAACCCCGTCCCCGAGAGCGTGATCGGCCCCCCGGCCGCGGGGATCAGGGACGGCGACGCCGACCCCGGCGTCGGGACGCAGACGCCGGTCAGCTGTCCTCCGCCGAGCGAGACGGCGTCACCGCAGCGGCCCGCATCACCCCACCCGCCGGTCCCGGTGGTGAAGGACAGGGCGCCGCGGAAGTTCCGGAAGGCCGTGGTGGACAGCGTGGCAGGCCGGTCGCCGAGGAACGTCACCTGCAGGCCGGTGCCGCCCGAGGTGTTCAGGACATTCGCCCCGACGCTGGTCACGGAGGCGGGGATGCGCAGCACCCCGGAGAGCCCGTAGATGGCGCCGAAGGCGGAATCGCCGATCGTCGTGACGTTCGGGCCGAGGGCGATCGAGGTGAGCTTGGTGCTCTCGAACGCGCCGATGCCGACCGTGGTCACCGTCGCGGGCAGGGTCAGCTCGCCCGTCAGGTTGGGCAGCCGCAACGCGGTCGTCCCGATCGTGCGCAGCCCCTCGTGCAGCGTCAGGGCGGTGAACCACTGATAGTCGAAGGCCCAGCCGCCGATGTCGGTGACCGACGGCGGGATCTCCAGGGTCCCCTGCATCCGCACGCTCGCGTTGCTATCCACCGAGAAGGCCGCCTCCCCGATCGTCGTCACGCGGCTGCCGATCGTGAGACCCGTCAGGCGGGTGCTCTTGAAGGAGCGGCCGCCGATCGACGTGACGCTCTCGGGGATCACCAGATCGCCGGTCAGCACGGTGCACTCCTCGCAGAGGCTGACGGGCACGGTGGTCAGCG
>CAIQOY010000371.1 GCA_903873565.1 uncultured Actinomycetes bacterium | reverse complement strand
GTCCGGGACGCGGGCGCGAGCCGCGTGGCGATCATGATCGGCACCGCGCCGCTTCTGGCCACGATCATCGCCGTCGGCTTCCGCGACGAGCCGCTCAAGGCGGGGCTCGTGGCCGGCACCGCGCTGATCGTGGTGGGCGGGGCCAGCCTGGCCTGGGAGCGCGCGCTGCCGCAGGGGTTCCGGGCGCGCGGGCTCGTGCTCGGGTTCGCCTGCGCGCTGCTCTTCGCGATGCGCGACAACGCGATGCGGATCGCGGGCCTCGAGACCGAGATGGACGCGCGCGCCGCCACCGCCTGGACCCTGCTCGGCGCCCTGATCGCCGTGGCCGGGTTCGCCGCGGTCACCCGCCGCGGCGCCCTGCCCGGGCAGATCGCGGGGCTGTGGCGCGCCTACCTCCCCGCCGGCATCGTCTTCGGCCTCGCCTACGCCACGCTCACGATCGCGCTGTCGGTCGGCAAGGTGACGGTGTTCGCGCCGCTCAACGCGATGCAGTCGATGTGGACCGTCCTGTTCGCCTGGATCCTGATCGGCCGCACGGGCGACGCGATCGGCGCGCGCGTGGTCGGCGCGATGGCGCTCGTGGTGGCCGGCGGGATCCTGATCGGGATCTTCCGCTAGGCGCGGGCGCTACGGTGGGCCCGTGCCCATCGTCGACGCCTCCGAGCTGCCGGGCCGGCGCGCCTACCGCCTGCTCGTCGACTGCGTCGTGCCGCGCCCGATCGCCTGGGTCAGCACGGTCGACGGGGCGGGCACGGCCAACCTCGCGCCCTTCTCGTTCTTCCAGGCGGTGGGGGCGGAGCCGCCGAGCGTGATCGTGTCGATCGGCAGGCACCGCGACGGCGCCTTCAAGGACACGGGCGTCAACCTGCGCGCCACGGGCGAGTGCGTCGTCAACGTGGTCACCGACGAGCTCGCCGCGGCGATGAACCTGACCGCGGGCGAGTACCCGTTCGGGGTCGACGAGATGGCCCGCGCCGGGCTCACGCCCGCCCCGTGCCGGCACGTCGCGGCGCCGCGCGTGGCCGAGTCGCCCGTGGCGCTCGAGTGCCGCCTCACGCAGGAGGTGCCGATCGGCGACACCGAGAACGCCTACTTCGTCGCCGTGCTCGAGGTGGTCGCCTTCCACGTCGCCGACGACCTCTACGACGACGGCCGCATCGACCCGCGCCGGCTGCGCCCCCTGGGCCGCCTCGGCGGCAGCGCCTACAGCCACCCGGGCGAGGTCTTCGAGATGGAGCGGCCGCCCTCCGAGCGGCCGCACTAGCCCCCGGCGGCCGCGGCGGCGTGCTGGACGCGCACGGGCGCGTCCACGTACAGCCGCGCGGTGTCCTCGAGGTCGTGCTCGGACCACGTCTCGCGCTCCTCGGGCTGGAGCGCGATCACGACGTCGTCGGGGTGCCACAGCGCGGCCTCGTCCTCGAGCAGCTGCACGGCCGAGGCGCTCGGGTCGCCGATCCGCCCCGACACGTCGACGCCGAGCTCGGCGGCCTGTGCGATCGCGTCGCCGAGGCGCCGCTGCGCGGCGGGCACCGCACGGCGGTCGTCGACCGCGAACCAGAAGCCGAGGCGGCCCATCAGGAGCGGCGCGAGGACGCGCACGCTGACCGGCCCCGAGCGCCGCGCGATCGCGTGGAGGAGCTCGTCGGGGAGCCGGTCGGCGGTGAGCAGGACGAGGATGCGGTGCGGCGGCAGCGGTGCGGTCATGGGGGGCACGCTAGGCGCGCGCCGCGGCGCCCCGCCTGCGGGGAGCCCCCAGACCTCGGACGGGGGTCCCGCGGGCCTCAGCCGAGGCCGACGGCGAGCGCGATCGCGGCCACGTCGAGGCCGACGAGGCCGAGCAGGGCGTGGAACGCGCTGACCCGCCCCGTGCGGGCGAGGCCGACCGCGGCCAGCCAGGCCAGCGCGATCACGGCCGAGAGCCACGGCCAGCGGGCCAGCGCCTCGAGGGCGACGATGCCGGTGCCCGCGCCGGTCAGGGCCCAGCAGAGCAGCGCCGCGCGCCGCTCGCCGAGCGACACCGCGAGGCCGCCGACGCCCTGCGCCCGGTCGCGGGCGACGTCGGGGAGGGCGTTGGCGAGGTGCGCGCCGACCGCCGTGACGGCGAAGGCGGCCGTCAGCCAGAGCGGCGCCCCGGGCTCGCCGAGGCCCACGGTCAGGAAGGCCGGCAGCGCCCCGAAGGCGAGCGCGTAGGGCAGCCACGAGAGCGGGGTGCGGCTGAGGCCCAGCGTGTAGATCCAGCCCCAGGCCACGGCCCAGACGTGCAGCGAGCCGCCGAGCCAGCCGGCGGCGAGCCAGCTCAGGGCGCAGCTGGCGGCGAGGGCGGCGAGCGCCGCGGCCCACAGGGTCCGCGGGGCGACGAGGCCCGCCACGACGGGCTTGGCCGCCCGGCCCGCGGCGCGGTCGAGGCGCGCGTCGTGGGCGTCGTTGACCCAGCCGACCGACAGCTGGCCGGCGAGCACGGCGAGCCCCACGAGGGCGAGGCCGCCGCCGCGCCAGCCGAGGATCGCCGCGAAGGCGATCACGAGCGCGGTGACGGCGAGCGTGGGGGCGGGGTGGCAGGCGCGCGCGAGGCCG
>CAIQOY010000370.1 GCA_903873565.1 uncultured Actinomycetes bacterium | reverse complement strand
GTCTCGGAGAGGGTCTCGTCGAGGGTGTGGCGCCCGACCACGGCGCGCAGGGTGGTCTGCGCGATCTGCTCGATCGCGGCGTTGTAGTCCTCGATCGCGACGATCGCCTTGATCGGGTCGACGACGCGGTAGTAGGCGACGGCGGAGACGTCGACGGAGACGTTGTCGCGGGTGATGATCCCCTGGCCCTGGATCGGCAGGGTCACGATCCGCATCGACACCTTCACGAGCCGGTCGACGACGGGGATGATCAGGGTCAGGCCCGGATCGAACTGCGTCTCGCGGACCCGGCCGAGGCGGAAGCGCACGCCGCGCTCGTACTGGTCGATCACCTTGACCGACGCGAAGGCGAGCGCCAGCACGACGACGGCCGCGATGACGATGACGACGATGGCGCCGATGCCCACGTCCGGTCTATCGCAGGGCGCGGGCCGCCAGCGCAGCCCGGGCCGGGCTCAGTCGCCCCAGGTCCCGGGCGGGAAGCAGCCGATCTCCCAGATGTGGCCGTCCGGGTCGCAGAGGAAGAGGATGCGCGGGCCCGAGGGCTTGTCCTCGGCGGGGGCGAGGATGTGCACGCCGGCCGCCTCCGCCCGCGTCTGGCAGGCGTCGACGTCGCCGGGCTCCGGGAGGGCGATGGCCAGGGTCACGGGGCCGGGCATCGCCGGCATCCGCGCCACGCCCGTCTCGGCCTCGAGCACCTCGGCCTGGATCAGGTCGACGCACAGGTTCTCGAGCCGGAAGCGGGTCAGGATCTCGTTGCCCGAGACGCGCTCGAAGCCGAACACCTCGGTGTAGAAGCGGTCGGAGGCCGCGAGGTCGCGGACGGCGAGGGTGACGGAGCTGACGCGGCCGGGGACGACGCCCATCCGGGCCTCCTTCGGTCGGGGTGGGTGCGCGCAGACGATCCTAGCCGCCGGCGGCCTCAGCCGAGGACCCGCTCGACCTCGCCGGCCGCGTACGCGCGCCCGCCGACCAGGAGGCGCCCGTCGCCGTCCGCGCCGCCGCAGCGGCCCGCCACCACGCCGTCCGGCAGGCGCAGCTCGAGCTCGCGCCCGGCCAGCTGGTCGAGCGCGGCCCAGCGGGCGGCGAACGCGCCGAAGCCGTCGCGATCGAAGGCGGCGAGGTCGCGGTCGAGCGCTCCGAGGAGCCGCTCCCTGAGCGCCGTGCGGTCGACCGGCGCGCCGCCTTCGACGAGCAGCGACGTGGCCGGCAGGCGGTCGGTCGGGGGCAGCTGCTCGGCGGTGAGGTTGGCGTTGATCCCGACCCCGATCACCGCGAAGGGGGCGGCGTCGGGGGGCGTGGCGAGCTCGACGAGGATGCCGCCGAGCTTGCGGTCCCCCAGCACCAGGTCGTTGGGCCAGCGCAGCCGCGGGCCCAGGGGGAGGGTCTCGGCGAGGCTGATGCCCACCACGAGGGAGAGCGGGCCGAGCTCGGCCGGCGGGCGGGCGGGGCGCGCGAGGTACGAGAACATCAGCGCGGTCCCGGGCGTCTCCGTCCAGGTGCGCCCGCGACGTCCGCGTCCGGCGGTCTGGTGCTCGGCGGTGCAGACGGTGCCGGCGGGGGCGCCCTGCAGCGCCTGCTCGCGCACCACGTCCTGGGTCGAGGGGCAGGAGTCGAGCGCGATCAGGATGCGGTCGTCGTCGCGATGCGGGTCCGGAGCGTCCACGCGGCTACGATACCCCCGTGGACGTCACCCCCCGCACCGGCGCGCCCCGGAGGCCCCGATGACCGCCATGGACCGCGCGGCCATCCAGGCCGTGATCCCGCACCGCGACCCGTTCCTCCTGGTCGACGAGATCGTCGAGCTCGAGCCCGGCGTGCGCGCGCACGGGCGCTGGACGATCACGGGCGAGGAGTGGTTCCTGCAGGGCCACTTCCCGGGCAACCCGATCGTGCCGGGCGTGGTGATGGTCGAGGCGATGGCGCAGACCGCCGCGGTCTGCGCGCTCACCCACCCCGACCACGCCGGCAAGTTCGGGGTCTTCGCGGGGATCGACGAGGTCCGCTTCCGGCGCATCGTGCGCCCCGGCGACGTGCTCGACATGGAGATCACGGTGGACCGTCTGCGCGGCCGCATCGGGCGGGTCCGGGGGGAGGCCACGGTCGGCGGCGAGGCCGCCGTCGAGGGCGTCCTCACCTTCGGCCTGCTCGAGGAGCCGCCCGCGTGATCGGCGCGACGCCGAGCGACATCGCGATCGTCGCCGTCGGCGCCGCGATCCCCGAGCGGGTGCTGACGAACGACGAGATCTCCCAGATGGTCGAGACCGACGACGCGTGGATCGTCGAGCGCACCGGGATCCGTGAGCGCCGGATCGCGGCCGACCACGAGAGCGTCACGAGCCTCGCGATCACGGCGGCGCGCCAGGCGCTGGACCGCAGCGACATCGCCCCCGCGGAGATCGATCTGGTGATCACCTCGACGGCCTCGCCGGAGCGCTCGTTCCCGTCGATCTCGGCGCTGGTCGCCGACGACGTCGGCGCGCACAGCGCCGGCGCCCTCGACGTGCTGGTGGCCTGCGCTGGCTTCGCGTACGCCCTCGCGCACGGCATCGCGCAGATCCAGGCGGGCTTCGCGACCACGGTGATGGTGATCGGCTCAGAGGTCCTGTCGCGGATCACCGACTGGGAGGACCGCGGCACCTGCATCCTGTTCGGCGACGGCGCGGGCGCGGTGATCCTGCGCAAGGGCGCGGCGCCCAGCGTGGAGCCGATCGCGGTCGAGCTCGGCGTGGACGGGTCGAAGGGCTTCGACCTCTACGGCGACCTCACGCCGCGCGACGGGCAGCCGCTCGACAAGTGCATCCGCATGAACGGCAACGCCGTCTACCGCTTCGCCACCCAGGTCATCGTCGACTCCGCCAAGCGCGTGCTCGACGCCGGGGGCTACACGCAGGACGACATCGACCTGCTCGTGCCGCACCAGGCCAACCTGCGCATCATCGAGAGCGGGGTGCAGCGGCTGGGCTTCCCGATGGAGCGCACGGTGATCACGCTGGACCGCTACGGCAACACGTCGTCGGCGTCGATCCCGCTCTGCCTCGACCACGCCTGGCGCACCGGCCGCTTGCAACCGGGCCAGCGGCTGTTGATGATGGGGCTGGGCGGCGGCCTCGCGTGGGGCACCTGCCTGATCCGCTGGATGGGGGACCCCGCATGAGCATCGCCTTCTGCTTCCCGGGCCAGGGCTCGCAGACCGTCGGCATGGGCACGGCCTTCGCCGACGCCTCGCCGGCCGCGGCCGCCGTCTTCGCCGAGGCCTCGGAGGCCTTCGGCGCCGATCTGCTCGCGCTCTGCCGCTCGGGCCCGCAGGAGGCCCTCGACCGCACTGAGATCACCCAGCCCGCGCTGACCGCCGCCTCCTGCGCGTGCCTCGCGGCCGTCCGCGAGGCGGGCATCGAGGCGGAGGTCGCGATCGGGCACTCGGCGGGCGAGTACGCCGCGCTGGTGGCGGCCGGGATCCTCTCGGTCGGCGACGCCGTGCGCCTGACCCGCGCCCGCGGCGAGGCCACCGCGGCGGCCGCCGCGCGCACGCCGGGCGCGATGGCCGCCGTGATCGGCCTCGAGGACGCCCAGGTCGAGGCCCTCTGCGACGGGATCGACGGCGTCTGGGTCGCGAACTACAACTGCCCCGGCCAGATCGTGGTCTCGGGCGAGGACGCCGCCGTCGACGCCCTGATCGAGGCCGCCTCCGAGGCCGGCGCCCGCCGCGCGCTCAAGCTCGCGGTCTCGGGGGCGTTCCACTCGCCGCTGACCGCCGCCGCGGCCGACGACCTGCGCCCCGCGCTCGAGGCCGCCGCCTTCGCGGCGCCGGCGATCGGGTTCTTCTCGACGGTGACCTGCCGGCGCGAGGACGAGACGGGGCTCGTGGCGATCCTGATGGACCAGCTCGGCGCGCCCGTGCGCTTCACGCAGGCGATCCGCACGCTCGCCGGCGAAGGCGTCACGACCTGCATCGAGGTCGGCCCCGGCAACGTGCTGAGCGGGCTGATCCGCCGGATCGACCGCGACCTGACCGCTCTCTCGATCAGCGACCCGGACGGGCTCGCGAAGGCACAGGAGGTGCTGGGCAATGGCTGAGCGACCGCTCGAGGGCCGCGTCACGCTCGTCACGGGCGGGTCGCGGGGCATCGGCGCCGCGATCTCGCGCGACCTGGCCGCCCACGGCGCGAAGGTCGCCGTCAACTACGCGGCCAACCGCGACGCCGCGGATGCGGTGGTGGCGGAGATCACCGCGGCCGGCGGGACGGCCGTCGCGATCGGCGGCGACGTCGCGGATCCGGAGCAGGCCGCGGCGATGGTCGACCAGGCCGAGGAGGCCCTCGGCGACGACCTCTGGAACCTCGTCGCCAACGCGGGGATCACGCGCGACAACCTGATCTCGCGGATCACGCCCGAGGACTGGGACCGCGTCATCGACGTCAACCTCGGCGGCACCTTCCACGTCTGCCGGGCGGCCTCGCGCAAGCTGCTGCGCAAGAAGCGCGGCTCGATCGTGACGATGTCGAGCGTGGTCGGCCTGCACGGCAACTTCGGCCAGACCAACTACGCCGCCTCGAAGGGCGGCGTGATCGCGCTGACCAAGGCGCTGGCCAAGGAGGTCGGCTCGCGCGGGATCCGCGTCAACTGCGTGGCGCCGGGCTACATCTCCACGGAGCTGACCGACGTCCTCCCGGACGAGATCCGCGACGTCCTGCTCGGGCAGACGCCGCTCGGCCGCCTCGGCGAGCCCGACGACATCGCGGGCACCGTGCGATTCCTGCTCTCCGACGAGGCCGCCTTCATCACGGGGGCCGTCCTGTCGGTCGACGGCGGGCTGGGGATGTAGCGTGCGCCGGGTCGTCGTCACGGGGATGGGGACCGTCAACCCCATCGGCAACAGCATCCCGGAGCTCGATCGGGCCCTGCGCGAGGGGCGCTCGGGCGGCGCGCTGATCACGTCGTTCGACGTCACCGACAGCCCCGTCAAGATCGGCTGCGAGGTCAAGGGCTTCGACCCGGAGTCCGTGATGGACCGCAAGTCGGCGCGGCGCACGAGCCGCTTCATCCACCTCGCCGTGGGGGCGGCCCACGAGGCCGTCGAGGCCTCGGGCCTCGACATCCGCGCCGAGGGCGACCGCGTCGGCGCGTCGATCGCGAGCGGCATCGGCGGCATGGACATGCAGCTGCTCGCCCACAAGCACTACCTGGAGTCGGGGATCGAGCGCTTCTCGCC
>CAIQOY010000369.1 GCA_903873565.1 uncultured Actinomycetes bacterium | reverse complement strand
CGCCCTGCTCCTGCTGCCGCTGCTCGCGCTCGCCCTCGCCGCCTGCGGCGGCGGCGAGCGCGACGCGAAGGTCGGCGGGCAGCCCGCCGCGCCGCCCGCGCCGCCCGCGGGGGCGACGTCGGTCCTGACCGGCGCGGCACCGCTGATCGACGGCACCGAGCAGGCGCTCGACGCCTACGCGGGCCAGGTGGTCCTCGTCGTCAACACGGCCTCGCGCTGCGGCTTCACGTCGCAGTACGAGGGCCTGCAGGACATCTACGCGGAGTACCGCGACCGCGGCTTCACGGTTCTGGCCTTCCCCTCGAACGACTTCAAGCAGGAGCTCTCCTCCGACGCCGAGGTGAAGGAGTTCTGCTCGCTCGACTTCGGGGTCGAGTTCCCGCTGTTCGCGCGCAGCGCCGTCACGGGACCCGACGCCAACCCGCTGTTCGCGGCCCTGGCCGCCGCCCCCGACGGGGTCGGCGCCCCGCCCGAGTGGAACTTCACCAAGTACCTGCTCGACCGCGACGGCAAGCCGGTGCGCCGCTTCAGCCCGAGCGTGCGCCCCACCGAGCCGCGCCTGACGAACCAGATCGAGGCCCTGCTCGCCACCTGAGCCGGCCGGCGGCCGCTATCGTCGCCCGCGCAGCATGCGCCGGACCGCCGCCATCCCCGCCACCCTGCTCGGCCGCCTCGCGCTCGGCCTCGGCGCCGCCAGCCTCCTGCCGGCGGCGCTCGCCGTCGCCGCCCCGACCGGGCCGATCGCGCTGATCCTGGCCGCGGGCGCCGGCGGGATCGCGATCCTCGCGATCGTCCTGCAGGAGGAGCGGGCGCCCGTGGTCTTCGCGCTGCTCGGGCTCCCGCTCGTGCTCGCCGTCGTCCTCGCCGCGCTCCGGGGCTAGGCGTGGCCGCCCGGACCCCCGTCGCCGAGGTCGCCCTCGCCGACCTCGAGCGCGACCCCCATCCCGTGCTGCGCGCGCTGCGCCGCGAGCACGCGGCCGTCTGGGTGCCCGCGCTCGACGGCTGGATGGTGCTGACGCGCGATGCGGTGCTGGCTGCGATGCGCGACGACGCGGCCCTGACGGTCGACGACCCGCGCTTCTCGACGGGTCGGATCACGGGCCCGAGCATGCTCTCCACCGACGGTCCCGAGCACGACCGCCACCGCCGCCCCTTCGCGCGGCCGTTCCGGCTCGACGCGGTGCGGGCCGCGCTCGGGCCCGCCGCCGACCGCGCGGCCACGCGCCTCGTGGACGCGGTCGCGGACCGCGGCGCCGCGGACCTGCGCGCCGCGCTGGCCGGGCCGCTGGCCGCCGAGATGATGCTGATCGCGCTGGGCCTCGACGGGCCGGGCACCGGCGACGTGCTCGGCTGGTACGCGCAGATCGTGGACGCCGTCACCCGCATAACGGCCGGCGAGGCGGACCCGCCGGAGGGCCACGCGGCCTACCGGGCGCTCGGCGACGCGATCCGCGCATCGCTGGCCGCCGACGCGGGCGGGGAGACGCTGCTCGCCGCGGCGCTGGCCGACGCCGCCGACCTGGCCGAGGACGAGCTGGTCGCCAACGCGGCCGTGCTGCTCTTCGGCGGCGTCGAGACGACCGAGGGCATGGTCGCGAACCTGCTCCATCACCTGCTCGCCGAGCCGGGCCTGATCGAGCGGGTCGCGGCCGACGAGGCGCTGGCCGCGGGTGCGATCGAGGAGTCGCTGCGGATGGAGCCCGCGGCGGCCGTGGTCGACCGCTACGCGACCCGCGACCTCGAGATCGGGACGGCGCGGATCCGGGCCGGCGACCTCGTCGTCCTGTCGATGGCCTCCGCCAACCGCGACGAGACCGTGTTCGACGATCCCGACCGCTTCGACCCGGGACGGGCGAACGCGAGGCTGCACACGACGTTCGCGGCGGGGCCGCACGTCTGCCTCGGCATGCACCTCGCGCGGATCGAGGCGCACGCGGCGCTGCGGGCGCTGGCCGGGCTACCGGGGCTGCGCGCCGACCCCGCGGCGCCGAGCGCGCCGACGGGGCTCGTGTTCCGCAAGCCGGCCGCGGTGGCGGCGCTGTGGGACCCGGCCTAGCGGCCGAGCGAGCGCAGGAGGCGGTCGAGCAGGCCGCTCTGGCGATGCAGGCGGGCGATGTCGCGCTCGCGGGCGGCGTGGCGCAGGTGCATGTTGTGGTGGGTGACGAGCATCTAGGAGTCCCTTCGGACGGTGGCGGCGGGGGGATGAGACGGCCGGACGGGCCGCGGCCCCACAGTGCCACACGTTCGGCGCGACGCCGGCGGGTCCTCCCGGACCGTCACCGCCGATCGCGCAGTGGGAGCGGTTGGATTCGAACCAACGTAGGCAGAGCCAACGGGTTTACAGCCCGTCCCCTTTAACCACTCGGGCACACTCCCAGGGGGGTCCTCGCAGACCGGGGCGCATCCTACCCCACCTGCCGCCCGCGAGGGGCGGCAGGCGGGGCGATGCGGATCAGGCCGTGCAGTCGCGCAGGGCCTGGGCCTCGGGCAGCGACTCGAGGCGCTTGAGCGTGTTGTTCTCGATCTGGCGGATCCGCTCGCGGGTCACGCCGAAGGCCTGCCCGACCTCCTCGAGCGTGCGCGGCTTGGCGCCGTTCAGGCCGAAGCGCATCTCCAGCACCTGGCGCTCGCGGCGCGGCAGCGTGCCGAGCGCCCGCTCGACGTCCTCGCGGCGCAGGGTCGTCGTGGCGATGTGGAACGGGCTCGGCGAGGACTCGTCCTCGACGAAGTCCCCGAAGGAGGAGTCCTCCTCCTCGCCGATCGGCTTCTCGAGCGAGATCGGCATCTGCGACATCTTGAGGATGTCCCGGACCTCGTCCGGCGTCATGTCGACCTGCGCGGCGATCTCCTCGTGGGAGGGCTCGCGGCCGAGGCGCTGCACCAGCTGGCGCTCGGTGTGCACGACCTTGTTGAGCTTCTCGACCATGTGCACCGGGATGCGGATCGTGCGCGCCTTGTCGGCGATCGCCCGCGTCACGGCCTGGCGGATCCACCACGTCGCGTACGTCGAGAACTTGAACCCCTTGCGGTAGTCGAACTTCTCGACGGCGCGGATCAGGCCCAGCGAGCCCTCCTGGATCAGGTCGAGGAAGGTCAGGCCGCGGCCGAGGTAGCCCTTGGCGATCGAGACGACGAGGCGCAGGTTGGCCTCGATCATCTGGCGCTTGGCGCGCATGTCGCCCTTCTCGATGCGCTTGGCGAGGTCGATCTCCTGGCTGGGCGTGAGCAGCGGCACGCGGCCGATCTCCCGCAGGTACAGGCGCAGCGAGTCGAGGCTCGGCTCGACGGTCAGGTCGATCTCGACCTTCTCCCCGGGCGCCGCCTCGGGCTTGGCGACCTCGCCCTCCTTCTCGTGCAGCTCGATGCCGTGCTCCACGAGGTAGGCATGGAAGTCCTCGACCTGCTCCTTGGTGACCTCCACCTCCTCGAGGGCCTGGGCGACCTCAGCGATCAGCAGGTAGCCGCGCTCCTGCCCGACGTCGACGAGCCGCTTGAGCTCCTCGACCTCCGGCAGCTGCACCTCGACGGTCAGCATGCTCCACCGGCCTTCATCAGGTCCTCCTCCCGAACGGAATCTGCGTTCACGGCCGTCTCGGTCGGCCGCTCCTCTCTCTCCGTTCGGAAGGTTTAGCCGGGGTCGGCCATATCGCCAAATTAGTGCCCCGCTTGTGACAAAACCCCCGCTGGCTGCGGGTTTCCACGCAGCACTGAGTGCCGGTCTCCGGGGCCGCGGCGGGCCCGGGCGCTCAGTCGTCGGCGTCGACGGACTGCGCGGCGTCGACCAGCTGGGCGACCGAGGCGAGCGCGAAGGAGACGGCCTGCGTGACCAGCCCGGCGGTCGCCAGCCGCGCGCAGGCGCAGAGGTGGTCGCCGGCGGTCTCGAAGGTGCAGACCCCCCAGAAGGCGCCGGCGACGCTGCCGCCGTTCTGGCGCAGGAGCGCCTCCGCGGCCTCGTCGCCATCCTCCCAGGTGCGCACCGGGGCGTAGACGTCGAGCGAGCCGGAGGCCACGTAGTGGCGGATGTGCACCGAGGCCGCCTCGAGCTCGAACACCCAGTGGCCCTCGTCGAGGACGGTGTACGGGAGGCCCAGCTGGCGCAGCACGCGCTCCACGCGCAGGTGCGCCTCCTCCGAGGCCGGCTCGACGGGCAGCCCCTCGTCGAGCGCGTGCTCGAGGCTGACGCCGTAGCGGCGCTCGAAGATCAGGGCCAGGGCGCGGCCGCGCGCGGCCTCCTCGTCGACGACGTCCTCGCCGCGGGCCAGCCGGCCCTCGATGCGCGGGCGGGTCTGGTAGTGCAGGCGCGCCGCCGCCTCGAGCAGGTCGTCGCGCGACGCGCAGGCCCCGAGGTCGCCGCGCACGTTCTCGGCCAGGCGCTCCAGCTCGGCGTCGTCGAGCTGGCGCAGCCAGCGGAACGGCTGCTGCTTGCCGACCGCGCGCAGCGCCGCGGCCGCGTCGTCACCTCGCTTGCGCCAGAACATGGGCGCAGTATGGCGCGGGTCGGCGGTTCGCGCACGGGGCCGCGTCAGCGGCTGATGCTGGCCCGCAGGTGGCGGCGGCCGGCGATGAAGTACTCGACCCCGGACCAGACGGTGGCGGCCACCATCAGGAGCACGAGGGCGTCGTTCACGAGCGGGTAGGCGGTGTTCAGCATCAGCGCCAGCACGGCGACCACCTGCAGCACCATCTTGGCCTTGCCCGAGCGCGAGGCGGAGATGACCTCGTCCTGCGCGGCCACGAGGCGCAGCCCGGTGACCGCGAACTCGCGCGCCACCACGACCATCGCCACCCAGCCCCAGACGCGGCCCATCTCGACGAGGGCGATCAGGGTGCAGCAGATCAGGAGCTTGTCGGCGAGCGAGTCGATGAACGTCCCGAACACGGTGACGCCGTCGGAGCGGCGCGCGATCCGCCCGTCGAGGACGTCGGTGGCGCTGGCGATCACGAACAGCCCGGCGGCCACCCACATGTGCCCGGAGAACCCGACCAGCAACGCGATCACGACCAGCGGGACGAGCGCCACGCGGATCAGGGAGAGCGCGTTCGGGGCGGCCACGGGGGCAGCCTACCCGCCCGGCCGGGGCGGCGGCGGTCGGATACCCTGCCCCGCATGGAGCTCGACGGCATGCGCGTCCTCGTCTGCGGCGGCGGCCGGCGCCTCGGCCGCGCCATCGCGGAGGACCTCGGCGCCGCCGGCTGCCACGTGGCCGTCTCGTCGCGCCACGCGGTCGAGCCCGTCGGCGTGCGCGAGGGCCGCGCAGCGGCGGCGCTGGTCGCGGACCTCGCCGACGCCACCCAGGCGCTGGCCGTCGTGCGCGACGCCGCCGCGGCGCTCGACGGCCTCGACGGGGTGGTCTACGCGGCCGGCGGGGCCTTCACCCCGACCGATCTCGCCGACATCACCCCGGAGCTCGTCGAGGACGCGCTCGGCTCGGTCGTGCGCGGCCTGGTGTTCGTGGCGCAGGCCGCGCAGGAGGCGCTCTCCGACGGCGGGTCGATCGTCGTGATCGGCGACGTCGCGGCGATGCGCGGCTGGCCCTCGTACCTCCCCCACTCGGCCGCCAAGGGCGCCCAGCGGGCGCTCGTCTCGGGCCTCGCCCGCGCGCTCGCGCCGCGCCTGCGCATCAACGCCGTCCACCCGGGCACGGTGCTGCCGCCCGACGAGGCACCCGAGGACGCGCTGGAGCGGATCGTGACCCGCATCCCGCTCGGGCGGATCGGCAAGCCGGGCGACGTCGCCGCCGCCGTGCGCTACCTCCTGACCGCCGACTACGTGACGGGCGCGGAGCTCGTCGTCGACGGGGGCCGGCTCGCCACCTAGGGCGCGGAGCGCCCGTGCTCGAGGAAGGCGCGGTGCGTGACCGGCATCCGCGCCTCGAACAGGGCCTCGACGGCCTCCGCGTAGCGGCGGATCTCGCGCTGGGCGTGCTCGGCGTTGCGCAGGCTGAGGAAGTTCATCAGGGCGCGGGCGTTCACCGTCCACCAGAACTCGGTCATGATCCCGACCGGCAGGACGCTGCGCGCGACCTCCTTGGCCACCCCGTCGGCGAGCATCGCCTCGTAGGCCGCGTAGGAGGCGGCGTAGGAGGCCTCCATCGCGGCGCGCGTGCGCTCCGCCGTCTCCATGTCGACGGCCTCGAACGTGTAGGCCCCGGGCTTGCCGACCTGCGTGCGCACGTCCTCGAGGGCGGGCACGTAGAAGGCCTCGTCGATCTTGGCGTAGCGGCCTGACAGCTCGTTGAAGGAGCCGATCCGGTGGCGGATCCACTCGCGCATCACGAAGATCGGGCAGCGCACGTGGAAGCGGAAGGCGTTGTGCTCGAACGGCGTCCCGTGCCGCTCGCGCATCAGGAAGCCGATCAGCCCCTCGTCGCGCTCGTCCATGGCGTCGCGGCGCGTGCCGAACGAGACGCGCGCGGCGTTGACCACGCTGAGGTCGTCGGCCATCGCGCTGTCGAGGTGCACGAAGCCGTCGGCGAGGACGTCGATACGGTCCATGCCGCCAATCTAGGCGCGGCCCCGGACGCGCCTAGAGGCCGTAGAGGGCGCCGTAGCGCTCCTCGAGGTAGGCCATGAAGGCGTCGGCGCCGAGCTCGCGCCCCGTCGCCTGCCGCATCAGCTCCTCGCCCGGGGTGACGGCGCCGTGGCGGTGCACCTTGTCGCGCAGCCAGGCCAGGATCGCGCCGAACTCGCCGGCCCGCACGAGGCCGTCGACGTCGAGGTCGCGGCGCATCGCCTCGAGCAGCGCCGCCGAGTAGAGGTTGCCGAGCGTGTACGTGGGGAAGTACCCCAGGTAGCCCTCCGACCAGTGCACGTCCTGCATCACGCCCTCGACGTCGTCCGTCGGCGCGTACCCCAGGTACTCGACCATGCGCGCGTTCCAGACCTCGGGCAGGTCGGCCACCTGCACGCGCTCCTCGATCAGGTCGACCTCGAGCTCGAAGCGCAGCAGGATGTGCAGGTTGTAGGTGACCTCGTCGGACTCGACGCGGATCGGGGTGCGCGCGACGCGGCAGACCGCGCGCTGCATGCCGAGCGCGTCGACGTCGTCGAGCTGCCCGGGGAAGTGCTCGCGGGCGACGGGCAGGTAGTGCTCCCAGAAGGCCAGCGAGCGCCCGATCACGTTCTCGTAGAAGCGCGACTGCGACTCGTGCAGCCCGAGCGACGGCGCCGCCGACACGGTCGTGCGCCAGAGCGCCTCGGCGTGGCCCTGCTCGTAGAGGCCGTGGCCGCACTCGTGCACGCTCGCGTACAGGCAGGCGGGCAGCCAGTGCTCCCAGATGCGCGTGGTCAGGCGGATGTCGGTCGGCGCCGTGCCGCCGGTGAAGGGGTGCGTCGAGAAGTCCTGGCGGCCGCGCTCGAAGTCGAAGCCGAGGTCGCGCAGGACGCGCACGGAGAAGGCCTCCTGCGCCGCCGGGGCGAAGCCCCGCTCGAGCACCGCGACGTCCGGCGCCGGCGCGTCGAGCACGCGCTGCGCGAACGGCACGAGCCGCGTGCGCAGGTCGGCGAGGAGCGGCTGCAGGCGCTCGAGCCGCATCCCGGGCTCGAACTCGTCGAGCAGCGCGTCGTAGCGGGCGCCGTCGCCCCTGAGGAGGTCGGCCTCCTCGATCTTGAGGCGCAGCAGCTCCTCGAGCGCGGGCCGGTAGTCGGCGAAGGCGCCCGTGCCGCGCGCGTGCTCCCAGGCCTGGTTGGTGCGGGAGCGCTGCTCGGCGAGGCGGCGCACGAAGTCCTCGGGCAGCTTCGTCGCCTTGTCGCGCTGGCGGCGAGCCTCGCGCAGCATCGCGCGCTGCTCGACCGTCAGGTCGGCTGTGGCCTCGGCGGCGTCGATCAGCTCGCCGTAGGCGG
>CAIQOY010000368.1 GCA_903873565.1 uncultured Actinomycetes bacterium | reverse complement strand
GGATGTCGGGCGCGCCGACCGCGGCGAGCATCTCCCAGAGCAGCTCGTCGTTGCCGCCCGTGTGCTCGAGCGGCTGCGTCGCGAAGCGGATGTGGCGCTTGAGCGTCTCCAGCGGCGGCTCGTCCATCCACGGGGTGTCGTCGCGCAGGCCGCGCCAGTTGGTGTCGTGGCGCCAGACCATCCCCGGCAGCCAGGCGATGCCGCCCTCGATCAGCAGCACCTTGAGGTCCGGGATCCGCCGGAACGTGCCGTGCGTGATCAGGGACATCAGGTGGGCCATGATCGAGCAGGCCGAGCCGATGGTGTGCCACTCGATGTAGAAGGTCGGGGCGCCGGCCCCGCTCGGCTGGTGGGCGAGCCCCATGCCCTCCATGCCGGAGTGGATCGCCACGGCGAGCCCGTGCGCGGCGGCGGCCTCGAGGACGGGCAGGTAGCGCGGGTCGCCGTAGGGGCGCTCGCTGCCGCCCGCGAGCAGGACCTGCACGAAGCGGCGGTCGGGGGCGCAGCGCTCGATCTCGGCGACGGCCGCGGGGATGTCCTGGAGGGGCACGATGATCGAGCCGCGGAAGCGCTCGTCGTGCGGGAACCAGTCCTCGCGCAGCCAGTCGTTGTGGGCGCGGGCCAGCGCGGCGGCGCGGTAGGCGTTCTCCATCAGGCCGACCGACAGCGCGTCGTCGGCGGTGAGGATGCCGATGTCGGCGCCCTGCCCGTCGAGGGCGTCGCGGATGATCGACGGGGCGTCGCCGCCCGGCATGCCGCTCTCGGCGTCGACCGGGAGGTCGGAGCGGAACCAGGTCGAGGGGTTCGACCAGGGGTAGGACGGCAGGCCGAGCAGGTAGGCCTGGGAGCGGTACCACTCGCGCTCCGCCGGGTCGATGAACTTGAGGATCTCCTCGGGGTGCGCGATCTGCACGTGCACGTCGCAGTCGATCATGGTCGCCTCCTCTCGTCGTCGCGGGGAGCGTACCGGTTCTTGAACAGACGTTCAAGACCGGCTCAGCGGCCCCGCTCCTCCATCTCCCGGACCCAGCGCCCGTGGTTGGCACGGGCCCACTCGCGGTCGACCTCGCCGGTCACGATGCCCCGCAGCGCCGGCCGCGTCGCCCGGTTGAGCAGGGCCAGGTAGAGGTGGCCGAGCAGGAGCAGCACGAACAGGATCGTGGCCAGGTCGTGCACGTCCACGGCCCCGGATCCGATCCGCAGCCAGGTGACGCCCGTGCCGAGCCACATCACGAGGCCGGTGCCGTAGAGGACCACCAGAAGGCCCAGCATCACGGCCGTGGCCAGCTTCTGCCCGGCGTTGAGCCAGCCCTGCTCGGGCGCTCCGCGATGGTCGACGACGCGCCGGGGGCCGCCCTTCAGCCAGGTGACGTCCGCGCGGTCGAGGGCCTCCGCCTCGCGCACGACGCGGCCGAGGTCGCGCGGGCGGAACGCCGCCATCACGGCCAGCCCCGCCACGAGCGCGCCCGACGACCACAGGTGGACGGCCTTGGCGAGCGGCCGCCCCATCACCTCGGCGAGCCCCGGGAAGTACAGGCACGCCCCGGTCCAGAGCATGGCCAGGAAGGTGACCGCGAGCAGGAGGTGGGCGGCGATCTGGACGGGCGTGAAGCGGCGGATCCGCGCCGCTCCCGGGCCCGTCTCAGTACTGGGCATCGGTGCCCACCCAGGCGTCGGCCGCGTAGCCGCGCGTCTCCCAGTAGCCCAGGGTGGACTCCTCCTCGAAGGTGATGCGCCCGACCCACTTGACGCCCTTGTAGCCGTACATCTGCGGGATCACGAGGCGCATCGGCGAGCCGTGCGGCCGGGTCAGGGGCTTGCCGTCCATCTCCGTGGCCAGCATCACCTGCGGCAGCAGGAACTGCTCGAGGGTCAGCTGGTCGAAGTACGGCTCCTCGAGCGACTGGAAGTTCACGTGCTTGGCGGTCGGCGCGGGCTGCACGAGGTCGATCAGGGTCTGCGGCCGGATCCCCTTGAAGGTGACGTCGTACACGGACCAGCCCGTCACGCAGTGGAAGTCGCAGACCTGCTGCTCCATCGGCGTCGCCTGCACCTGATCCCAGGTCAGCCGCACGGGGTTGGCGACCGCGCCGTCGACCACCAGCTCGTACGTCGCCGCGTCGAACGTCGGCATCGGGTCCTGCACGTTGTAGATGCGCCAGCCGCTGGTGGGCACGATCCCGTCGACGCCGACCGCGCTGCTCGCGTCCGCGATCATCCCGCCGACCCCGCCGCCCAGCCGCGAGAGGGCGGCCACGCCGATCGCGCCGAGCGCGACCGTGCCGAGGAAGGCGGCGCGCCCGATCGGGATCCGCTCGCGCGGCGTCGGGGTGGGGTGCTCCGG
>CAIQOY010000367.1 GCA_903873565.1 uncultured Actinomycetes bacterium | reverse complement strand
TCCAGGCCGGCTGGGCGAGGCGCTCCGGGATGCCGCGGGGCAGCCAGCGGGCCAGCGGCACGGCGAGGGCGCCGGCCCCGAGGCCGGCGGCGAGGCCGATCAGGGCCGGGCCGCTCACGCCTCCCGGGCGGCGGCCAGCATGACCTCCAGCGGCGCGGTCTCGCCCGTCCAGATCTCGAGCGCCTTCGCGCCCTGGCGGGCCAGCACCTCGAGGCCGTCGACGACGGCGCAGCCCGCCTCCGCGGCGGCCGTGATCAGGGGCGTCGGCGTCGCGTCGCCGCGGTAGGCGAGGTCGACCACGACGCGCACGTCCATCAGCCGCGTCGCGGGCAGCGGCATCGCGTCGGGGTCGACGAGGGCCCCGACGGGGGTGCAGTGCACGACGACGCCGCCGACCGGGTCGGGCAGCTCGGCGACCGCGCGCACGTCGCCCGTGCGGGCGAGGTCGCGGGCCAGGGCCTCGGCGGCCTCCGGCCGGCGCGCGTGGATGCGCACGGAGCAGCCCTCCTGCGCGAGCGCCGCGGCGGCCGCGCGGGCCGATCCGCCCGCGCCGAGCACGAGCACGTCGCCGGTGTAGGACTCCCCCACCTCGGACGTGATCGCCGCGGCGATCGCCGGGCCGTCCGTCGAGTCGCCGATCAGGCGGCCGTCCTCGGCGAACACCACCGTGTTGACGGAGCCGCTCGCCTCCGCGACGGGGCGCAGCTCGTCGACCAGGCGCGCCACGGCCTCCTTGTGCGGGACCGTCACGTTGACGCCGACGAAGCCGACGGCGCGCAGCCCGCGCAGGGCCGCCTCGAGCTCGTCGGCGCGGACGGGCAGCGGCACGTAGGCCCAGTCGATCCCGAGCGCCCGCAGCGCGGCGTTCTGCATGCGCGGCGAGCGCGAGTGCGAGACCGGATCGCCGATCACGCCGAGGAGGCGCGTGCTGCCGCTGATCACGAGTAGGGGTTCTCCTTCTGGTAGCGCAGGAACTCGTCGTAGTCGGCGGTGAAGAAGTGCCGCCGCTTGGGGTCGTCCTTGATGGCGTACATGTAGAGGTAGTCGACCTTGGCCGGATTCGCGGCGGCCTTGATCGAGGCGAGGCCCGGGTTGCAGATGGGGGTCGGCGGCAGGCCCTGCTCGAGGCGCAGGTTGTAGGGTGAGTCCTTCTCGAGGTCGGCGGCGGTCAGCTCGCGCCAGGAGCCGTTCGCGTACTGGTTGGCCGAGTCGATGCCGAGCGTCATGCCGGCCTTGAGGCGGTTGTAGATCAGGCCCGCCACGACGCGCCGCTCGGCCGGGTCGGCGGTCTCCCGCTCCACGAGCGACGCGATCTTGAGGACGTCGTACGCCGTGAGGTTGCGCGATGCGGCGTAGGCCATGTCGACGGCGGCGACGTTGGCCTCGAAGGCGGCCAGCTGCTCGGTGATCAGCTGGTCGGCGTCGGCGGGCTGGCCGACGTCGTAGGTGGCGGGGAACAGGAACCCCTCGAGCGAGGGGGCCTCCTCCCCCGGCGCGAGGAAGCCCGCGGGCGGCGCGTGCGTCGCGAGCGCGGCGTCGAACTGCTCCGCCGTGATGCCCACCCCCGCGACCTCGTCGCGGATGTCCCAGATCGCGTACCCCTCGGGGATCACGATCTGGGTGTCGGCGCTATCGGCCGGACCGGCCACGAGCTGGTCGACGAGACGGCCGTACTCCTCGTTGGTGCGGAACACGTACGTCCCGGGCCGCAGGTCCGCCGCGATCCCGTCGGCCGCGATCCCCTCGACGAACGCCCCGGCGTCCCCGACGACCCCGGCCTCGGCGAGGATCTCGCCGATCTGGGCGCCCGTCGCCCCGGGCGGGATCACGACCTCGACGGGCGCGCCGGGGGGCGGCGGCGGGTCGGAGACCACCCGCCCGATGCCCCACCAGGCCAGGCCGAGCACGGCCACGAGCGCCACGACGAGCAGGCCCGCGCCGAGCGCGCGGCGGCCGTCTAGGCCCCGCTGCGGCGGTCCAGCCATCCCTGCAGGAGCTCGGCGGCCGCCCGGGCGTCCAGGCCCGCCTCGCCCCCCTTGGTCTGGGCGATCCGGCTCGTGAATCGCTCGTCCTCCATCTCGATCGGGACCCCGCACGCCGCCCGCAGGCGACCCGCGAAGGCCAGCGTGGCGTCCGCCTGCTCCCCGCGGCTGCCGTCCGCCAGGACGGGCAACCCGACGAGCAGGAGGTCGGGCTCGTGCTCCGCCACGATAGCGAGCAGGCGCGCCATCCCCGCGGGCGCGCCGACCCGCTCGATCGTCTCGAGCGGCCGCGCCAGCGCCCCGGAGGCGTCGCAGATCGCGACGCCGGTGCGGGCCTTGCCGTAGTCGAGCGCGAGCACCTTCACGGCGCCAACCCTACCCCGCGCCCCGCACGGCGGGCGCGCGCAGGCGCGCCGGGGACGCGCGGATCAGGCCGGCAGCTGCGCGTCGAGCGCCGCGCGTGCGGCCTCGAGCGCCGCGGGGATGCCCGAAGCGTCCTTGCCGCCGGCACGGGCGAGGTTCG
Organism: uncultured Actinomycetes bacterium; assembly: GCA_903873565.1. Taxonomy (GTDB): domain Bacteria; phylum Actinomycetota; class Thermoleophilia; order Gaiellales; family F1-60-MAGs149; genus F1-60-MAGs149. The sequence goes on along the minus strand of CAIQOY010000367.1, from coordinate 4,332 downwards.
GCTTGCCGCCGCCCCCGCCGCCCACGAGCGGCGCGGCGGCCTTGAGCACGGCGCCGGCGTCGGCGCCCGCCGCGACCGCCTCCGGCGTGGCCGCGCAGATCAGGTGCACCTTGCCGCCCGACTGCGCCACGAGCATCGCCACGCTCGGGCCGAGCCGGCCGCGCAGGTGGTCGGCCAGCTCGAGCAGCGCGTCGGCCGCCAGCTCGCCGGCGTCGGCGACCACGGTCTGGACGCCGCCGCGCTCGACGGCCTGCCCGGCGAGGTCCTCGACGGCGCCCCCGCCCGCCGACCCGCCGCCGGCCTTGAGCGCCTTCTCGAGCTCGCGCACGCGCTCCTGCAGGTCGCGGACCGCCTCGGGGAGGCGCTCGGGCCCGACCTTGAGCGCCTTCGCGGCCTGGTCGGCGGCGCGCTCGCGCTCGCGCAGGAGGTCGATCGCGACGCCGCTCGTGACCGCCTCGATGCGGCGCACGCCCTGGCCGACCGACGACTCGGAGACGATCCGCAGGGGTCCGATCTCCGCCGTCGAGGCCACGTGGGTGCCGCCGCAGAGCTCGCGCGAGAAGCCCTCGATCTCCACGACCCGCACGACGTCGCCGTACTTCTCCCCGAACAGCATCATCGCGCCCAGCGCGCGGGCCTCGTCCTGCGAGGTCTCGAACCAGTGCACGCGGTGGCCCTCGACGACGACGCGGTTGACGATGTCCTCGACGCGCGCCAGCTCCTCGGCCGTCAGCGGGGCGTCGTGCGAGAAGTCGAAGCGCAGCTTGTCGGGGCGCACGGAGGAGCCCTTCTGGCGCACGTGGTCGCCGAGCACCTCCTGCAGCGCGCGGTGCAGGACGTGGGTGCCGGTGTGGTTGGCCGCGGTCGGGCGCCGGCGGGCGGGATCGACGACCGCGCGCACCTCCTGCCCCGCGACGATCTCGCCCTGCTCGGGCACGAGCACGAGCACCTGGTCGCCGTCGAAGCGCACCACCTCGGCCACCGCCGCGCGGCCCGTCTCGGACTCGAGGTGGCCGTGGTCGGAGACCTGGCCGCCGCCCTCGGGGTAGAAGGGCGACTCGCGCAACTTGGCCGCGAGGCGGCCGTCGCCGAGGTCGGCGAGCGCGCCGACGCGGGTCTTGAGGTCGAGGTCGCCGTAGCCGACGAATGCGGTCTGGAAGCCGGCGTCGCGGGCGAACGCGGCGACCCGGTCGAGGTCGACCCCGCCGCCCTTGCCGGCCGCGGCGCGGGCCCGCTCGCGCTGGGCCTCCATCAGCTCGGCGAAGCCGGCCTCGTCGACGGACAGGTCCTGCTCGGCCGCGAGCTCCTGCGTGAGCTCGAACGGGAAGCCGTAGGTGTCGTGCAGGAGGAAGGCGTCGGCGGCCGCGATCTCGGTGGAGCCGGCGGCGCGCACGCGGGCGACCGTCTCGTCGAGGAGCTGCGTGCCGGTCTCGAGGGTGCGCAGGAAGCGCTCCTCCTCCGCCCCGAGGATGCGGTGCACCTCCTCGCGGTGGGCGACGAGCTCGGGGTAGACGTCGCCGAGCTGGTCGATCACGAGGTCGGCGAGGCGCGGCAGGAAGGCGCCCTCGATGCCGAGCCGGTGGCCGTGCGAGACGGCGCGGCGGATCACGCGGCGCAGGATGTAGCCGCGCGACTCGTTGGCGGGCAGGACGCCGTCGGCGGCGAGGAAGGTCATCGCGCGGCCGTGGTCGGCGAGGACGCGCAGCGCCTTCGTCTGGATGCCGCCCGCCGCGTAGGAGGCGCCGGTCCACTCCTCGATCGCCCCGATCATCGTGCGGAAGGGGTCCGTCTCGTAGACCGAGTGGACGCCCTGGAGCAGGGCGGCGACGCGCTCGACGCCCGCGCCGGTGTCGACGCAGGGCCGCGGCAGCGGCGTCAGGCCGCCGTCGGTGTCCTGGTCGTACTGCATGAAGACGAGGTTCCAGAACTCGAGGAAGCGGTCGCAGTCGCAGCCGGGCGCGCAGCCGTCGGGGCCGGCGGGGCGCCCGCAGCCGTGCTCGGGGCCGCGGTCGTAGTAGAGCTCGGTGCAGGGACCGCACGGGCCCGTGGGGCCGGCCTGCCAGAAGTTGTCCTTGCGTCCCAGCCCGACGATGCGCTCGGCGGGCACGCCCTGGGCGAGCCACAGCTCGCGCGCCTCGTCGTCGCCGGGCACCTGGTCGTCGCCCTGGAAGACGGTGATCCAGACGCGCCCGGGGTCGATCGCCCAGGCGCCCGTGACCAGAGTCCAGGCGAACGCGATCGCGTCGGCCTTGAAGTAGTCGCCGATCGAGAAGTTGCCCATCATCTCGAAGAAGGTCAGGTGGCGGGCGGTCTTGCCGACCTCGTCGATGTCGGTCGTGCGGAAGCACTTCTGCGTCGAGGTCAGCCGCGGCGCGGGCGCCTGCTCGACGCCGAGGAAGTACGGCTTGAAGGGCTGCATGCCCGCCGTGGTCAGCAGCACCGACGGGTCGAGCGAGGCGGGCACGAGGCTCGCCGAGGGCATGACGAGGTGCTCGCGCGCGGCGAAGTGGTCGCGGAACGCGGCGCGGATCTCGTGGGCCAGCATCAGGCCCGCAGGGTACGCGAAAACGCGCCTGCGACCCGTCAGCCGGCGACGACGCCGGCGGCGACCACGACGTCCCCGTCGTAGAGCACGCAGACCTGCCCCGGGGCGGCCTGGTGGGCGTCGCGCTCGAGGCGCACGACCGCCCCGCCCCGCCCGTCCGGCTCGAGCACGCCGGGGATCGGCTCGGCCCGCACCCGGAACGACGCCCCCACGCGCCCGGCGGGCGCGCGCACGACGACGTCGCGCAGCGGCACGGCGCGCCGGCCGAGGCGGCTGAGGCGACCCACCACCACCGTGTTCGTGGCGGGCTCCACGCGCAGGACGTGCAGGGGCTCGGTGCCGCGCGAGACGCCGAGCCCGCGGCGCTGCCCCGGCGTGTGGGCCACCGCCCCCGCGTGGGTGCCGAGCGGCGTGCCCTCCTCGTCGACGATCGGCCCCGGGCCCGGGTCGACCCCCTGGCGGGCCAGGAAGGGCTGGAGCGCCCCGCCGCCGAGGAAGCAGATCTCCTGGCTCTCGGGGGCCTCCGCGGCGGCGAGGCCGCGGGCCCGCGCCGCCGCCACCACGTCGGCCTTCCGGCGCCCGCCGAGCGGCAGCCGCACGCGCCGCAGGAGCGCCGGGTCGACGAGCGCGAGCATCGCCGACTGGTCCTTGAGGGGATCGGCCCCGCGGGCCACGAGCAGCGCGCCGTCGCGCTCGACGAGCCGCGCGTAGTGGCCGGTCCGCCACTCGGCGCAGCCGAGGCGCGCCGCGATCCGGTCGAGCGCGTCGAAGCGGAACGCGCCGTTGCAGGTGGCGCAGGGGTTCGGGGTCTCGCCGGCGGCGTAGCCCGCCACGAACGGGTCGACCACCGTCGCCCGGAACGGCTCGCGCAGGTCGAGCATCAGGTGCGGCGCGCCGAGCGCGTGGCAGAGGGCCCGCGCGCGGCGGACGCTGTCGGGGGCGCAGCAGGCGCGCTCGGGAGCCGGCGCCGCGGGGTCGATCCAGAGCCGCAGGGTCAGGCCCACCGCCGCGGCACCGGCCTCCACGGCCTCGGCGAGGACGAGCGCGGAGTCGACGCCGCCGCTCATCGCCACCCCCACCCGGGCCGGGTCGGGGGCGGCATCCGCGCCGCGCACCACGGCGTCGCCGAGCGCGGCGTGCAGGGCGTCGACGGCGGTCAGCGCGCAGTCGGGCGAGGGCACCTCCCCCGCCTCGGCGAGGCCGAGCCGGGCGGCCTCCAGGAGCGTGCGGCCCTCGGCGAGCGCCACGAGGCGGGCCACGGCGGCCGTGGCCGAGGCGCAGGCGTCGGCGCCGAAGCGGGCCTCGGCGATGCGGCCGTCCGCGATCCGCAGGGTCACCCGCAGGCGGTCGTCGCAGCGCCCGCCGCCCGCGCGGCCGTCGCCGTCGGGGTCGGGGATCGCGCCGGCGCGGGCGAGGTCGATCACGCGAGCGCCTCCCGGGCGCGCACGAGCTCGGCCGCCACCTCCGCCCAGGCGTCCGCGAAGCCGTCGACCTCGGCCTGCGTGGTCTCGGGACCGAGCGTGACGCGCACGGCGCCGCGCGCGGCCGCCGCCTCGACGCCCATGGCCAGAAGCGCCGCCTCGGGCTCGGGCTCGCCGCTCGCGCAGGCCGAGCCCGCCGCCACGCAGACGCCGCGCTCGTCGAGCAGGCGCACGGCGGTGTCGCCGCGGAAGCCGGTCAGGAGCAGCAGGTGCCCCGGCAGCCGCTCGGCGGAGCCGCCGGCGACGGGCAGCCCGAGGCGCGCCTCGAGGGCGTCGCGCAGGGCGGCGCGCCGCGTGCGCTCGGCC
>CAIQOY010000366.1 GCA_903873565.1 uncultured Actinomycetes bacterium | reverse complement strand
GTCAACATGATGTTCCAGTCGTACGCCCTGTTCCCGCACATGCGGGTGCGTGACAACGTCGCCTACGGCCTGCGCGCGGAGCGGCTGCCCCGCGACGAGGTCGCGGCGCGCGTCGACGAGGTGCTCGGCGTCGTCGGCCTCCACGAGCTCGCCGACCGCCGGCCCGGGCAGTTGTCTGGTGGGCAGCGCCAGCGCGTCGCCCTCGCCCGGGCGATCGTCAAGCGCCCGCGCGTGCTCCTCCTCGACGAGCCCCTCGCGGCGCTCGATCGTCAACTCCGCCAGGAGATGCAGATCGAGCTGAAGCGCCTCCAGCACGAGGTCGGCCTGACCTTCGTCGTCGTCACGCACGACCAGGAGGAGGCGATGACGATGGCGGACCGGATCGCGGTGATGCGCTCCGGGCGGGTCCTGCAGGTCGCCACGCCGCGCGACCTCTACCGTCGCCCCGCGGACCGCTTCGTGGCCTCGTTCATCGGCACCATGAACATCCTCGACGGGGTCGCGACCGCCGACGGCGTGCGCGTCGACCCGGTCGGGGAGGTGCGGCTCGAGGCCTTCGGCGCCGCGCCGGGCGCACCGCTCGCGGTCGGGATCCGCCCCGACGACGTCATCCTGCTCGACGCGGATGCGCCGCCCCCGCCCGGTACGGCGTTCGCCTTCCCCGCTCAGGTCGAGACCACGGTGTTCGCCGGATCGCAGATCCACACCCTCGTCCGCGACACGCAGGGGCGCGCCTTCACCGCCACCGCCGGCGCCGGCGCCGAGCAGCGCCGCGAGGGCTCGGCCTGCGTCGTCGTGCTGCCCCTCGACGCGCTCGTGGCATTGCCGGAGGGCTCCGCTTGACGCGGCGGGCCGGCGGCCGTACGGTCGCCCCGATGACGAGGAGCTCCCGTTGACCGGCACCCCGACCGTCGTGTTCTTCCCCGAGGGGGCGTACGGACCGACCAACAACTGCGTCGGCATCGGCCAGGTGCTGCAGCGGCACGGCGTGCGGGTCGTGTTCATCGTCGAGGAGTCCTTCGCCGGCGCGCTCGAGGCCCAGGGCTTCGAGGAGCGCCTGATGCGGCTCGGGCCGCCGCCGGAGGTCGAAGAGGCGCCCGGGCAGTTCTGGAAGGACTTCATCGCGGCGACCGCGCCGGAGTTCCGGAAGCCGACGTCGGAGCAGCTGACCAGTTTCGTGGAGCCGACGATGCGGGCGCTCGTGGACGGCGCCCGCTACGTGGATGACCGCCTGCGGGAGATCATCGACGAGCTCGACCCCGACCTCGTGGTCGAGGACAACGTCTGCGCCTTCCCGGCGCTTCTGACCCACGCGCGCCGCTGGGCGCGGATCGTGTCCTGCAACCCGGCCGAACTGCGCGACGCACGCGTGCCGCCGGTGTTCTCGGGCCTGTCGGTCCACGATGAGCAGCCGTGGCCGGCCTTCCGGGCCGAGTACGATCGCGTGATGCGGCCCCTCTGGGAGGAGGCCGACGACTTCTGCCGGGAGCGCGGGGCGCCGGGCCTCGGCGACCTCGAGTTCATCCACGCCTCCGATCACCTCAACCTCTACATCTACCCCGAGGAGGTCGACTACCCGCGGGCGGAGCCGCTCGGCGCGACCTGGCACCGGATCGACACGTGCGTGCGCGACGGGGTGGGCGAGGCGGATGTCCCCGCCGACATCCTCGCGGGCGACGGACGCCTGATCTACCTCAGCCTCGGCTCGCTCGGGTCCGCGGACACCGCGCTGATGCAGCGTCTCTGCGACGCCCTCGCGGACACGCCGCACCGGTACATCGTCTCGAAGGGGCCGCAGCACGACGAGATCGAGCTGCGTGACAACCAGTGGGGCGGCGAGTACCTGCCGCAGCCCCTCCTGATGCCGCGCTGCGACCTCGTGATCACGCACGGCGGCAACAACACGACCACCGAATGCCTGCACCACGGCCTGCCGATGGTGCTCCTGCCCCTGTTCTGGGACCAGTACGACAACGCCCAGCGAATGGACGACCTCGGGCTCGGCGTGCGGCTGCCGACCTACGCCTGGGAGCCCGCCGACCTGACCGGGGCGATCGACCGGATGCTCGCCGACGCCGACGCCGCCGACCGGCTGCGGGCGATCAGCGCACGCGTGCAGTCCGACCCGGGCCGCGTCCGTGCGGCCGAGCTGATCGAGCGCGTCGCCCGCGGCGGATGAGCGACGCGGCGGCGCTCGTCGCCGGCCTCGACCTGTCGGCGGCACGGTGGTACGCGGGCAAGGCGAGGGAGGAGACCGGGCGACGGCTGGTCCACGAGGCGCCCCTGCCCGGGCATGCGAACGGCCGGCTGGTGCTCCTCGCGGTCTCCTACGCAGGCGGCGGCGAGGACCTCTACACGGTGCCGGCCGTCGCGGACGGGCCGCTGCGGGAGGCCGTCGCCGGCGACGGGGTGTACGCCGCGCTCGCCGGGGAGGCCGGTGCCGAGCGCCCGCTCGGCCAGGACCAGACGAACACCTCGGTGATCGTGGGCGACGCGCTCGTCAAGGTCTACCGCCGCGTCGAGCCCGGACCCAACCCCGAGGTCGAGGCCCTCGAGGCGCTGGCGGCGGCCGGGTTCGACGGCGTGCCGCGCCTGCGGGGCACGGTCCGGCGCGACGTCCCGGGGATCGGGACGATCGACGTCGCGATCAGCCAGGCGCTGATCACCGACGCGCCGGATGGCTGGGAGTCGCTGATCGGGCCCCTCGAGGCGCACCTGCGCGGCGACCCGACGGGCCTCCACGACCTCGACCGCGAGTGCCGTCGGCTCGGCGCCGCCGCCGGGCACCTCCACGCCGCCCTCGCGGGCGCCTTCGGCCTCGCGCCCGCGAGCCCCGAGACGCGCGCCGGCTGGCGCGCGTCGGGGCTGGCCGGGCTCGACGAGGCGCTCACGATCGTCCCCACCGGCGACGCCGCCGAGCTGGCACAGCACGCCGACGCCATCACCCGGGAGCTCGACGGGTTCGCCGACGGTCCCGCTCCGCCGGTCACCCGCATCCACGGTGACCTCCATGCGGCGCAATTCCTGCGCAGCCCGGACGCGGTCCGCGCGATCGACTTCGAAGGCGAGCCGACGCGGCCGCTCGCCGAACGCCGCCAGCCCGGATCGCCCCTGCGGGACCTCGCCTGCCTCGTGCGCTCGCTCGACCACGTCGCGCGCACGGCCGAGGTCCGAGCCGCGGCCGACGGGATCGACGGCGGTGCCGCGATGGACGCGTGGATTGCGCAGGCGCAGGCGGCCGTCCTCGCGGCCTACGCACCGGCCGCGGCGGCGGCCGGCATTCCGCTCGACCGCCCGCTGCTGCGGCGCTTCTGCCTCGAGAAGGAGCTGTACGAGTGCGTCTACGCGGCGCGCGTGCTGCCGGAGTGGCAGTACGCCCCGCGGCTCGGCATGCGCTGGCTGATGCGGGATGATGCGCACCTGTGAACCAGCCCGCCTTCGTCGACGACATCCTTGCGGCACCCGAGGCCCTCCTCGGGCTGCTCGACGCCTACGCACGCGACCGGCCCCACGCGGACCTCTTCCTCGTGGAGGCGCGTCGCGTCATCCTCCTCGGCATGGGGTCGTCGGCGTTCGCCGCCCACGCGGCCGCGGTCGCCCTGCGCGCCCGGGGGGTCGACGCGCACGTCGAGCTCGCCTCCGCCGCAACGCCGATGCCGCCGGATCGCGAGACGCTCGCGATCGGCATCAGCGCCTCGGGCTCGAGCGAGGAGACGGTGGCCGCGCTGGCGCGGCACAGCGGCGTGTCGCGGACCGCGGCGATCACCAACGCCCCCGACGGACCGCTCGCCGCCAGCGCCCAGGTCGTGCTGCCGCTCCTCGCCGGCGAGGAGCGGGGCGGTATCGCCTGCCGCACCTACCTCCTCACCCTCGCAGTCCTCCACCTGGCGCTCGGCACAGCACCGGCCTCGATCGCCGCCGCGGCGCCCGCCCTGACCGACATCGCCGAAACCCGGGGGCGCTGGCTCGATCCGGTCGCGACGCTGCTCGGCGACGGGCCGGCCTACGTCATCGCCCCCTACGAGCGGCTCGGATCGGCTCTGCAGGGCGCGCTGATGCTGCGCGAGGGGCCGCGCATACCCGCGGACGGATGCGAGACCGGCGACTGGCTGCACGTCGATGTCTACCTGTCCAAGGCGCCGGGCTACCGCGCGCTGCTGCTGCGCGGCAGCCGCTACGACGAGGGGGTCCTCGAGTGGGCGCGTCAGCGCGACGCCCGCATCGTCGCGGTCGGGGCCCCGATCGACGGCGCCGCACAGACGATCCGCTACACGGGCGATGAGGACCCGCTCGTTCGGGCCCTGGCGGAGCCCACCATCTCGGAGTTCGCTGCCGCGGAGATCTGGCGGCGGCGGATCCAGGCCGACCAGATGCCCTGAGGCCGGCCGACCCGGCCCGGGTATGCTGCCGCCACCCCGATTCGGAGGCTCCATGCGCATCACGCTCTGCGACGTCGGCCCGCGCGACGGGCTCCAGAACGACCCCGTCCAGCTCGAGCCCGCCCAGCGCGCGGAGCTCGTCGACCGTCTCGCGGCGACGGGCCTGCCCCGCATCGAGGCCACGTCGTTCGTGAACCCCAAGGCCGTCCCGCGCATGGCGGGCGCCGCCGAGGTGATGGCCTCGATCGAGCGCCGCCCGGGCGTGATCTACGCGGCCCTGGTCCTCAACGGCCGCGGCCTCGACGACGCGATCGCGGCGGACGCCGACGAGATCCACGTCGCCTACCC
>CAIQOY010000365.1 GCA_903873565.1 uncultured Actinomycetes bacterium | reverse complement strand
CCCCGACAAGCCGAAGAACAAGGAGCTGCTCGACCCGAAGGTGCGCGAGGCCCTCGCGATGGGCGTCGACCGCCAGCGGATCATCGACACGGTGCTCAACGGCTACGGCACGCCGGCGGCCACGATGTTCACGCCGCTGTCGGGCGAGTACCTCAACACCGAGATCCAGCCCGAGCCCTTCGACATCGCCGCGGGCAACGCGATGCTCGACGAGCTCGGCTACGCGATGGGCCCCGACGGCGTCCGCACGAAGCCCGACGGCGGCACGATGGAGTACGAGGTGATCCTCCCGGAGAGCGTCGAGGGCATCGACCGCCTGTTCGAGATCGTCCAGGACGGCTGGGGCCAGATGGGCGTCAAGATCACGGCCAACAAGATGGACTCCACCGCAGCCTTCGAGGCGATCGGCGCGCCCGAGTGGAAGTACCTCGACTTCGACATCATGATGTGGGACTGGGTCGGCTACATCGACCCGGACTTCATGCTCTCCGTCGTCACCTGCGACCAGTACGGGTCGTGGTCCGACACGGGCTACTGCAACCCCGAGTACGACGAGATGTACCTCGAGCAGGGCGTCACGCTCGACCCGGCGGCCCGCAAGGACATCGTCTGGGAGATGCAGGAGATTCTGTACCGCGACAAGCCCTACATCCAGGTCGCGCAGAAGCAGTCCATCGTGGCGTACAGCGACCAGTGGACCAACCTGACCGACCCGTTCCTCGCGGGCCTCACGAAGATCCCGTGGGAAGTCATCGCGCAGAAGGCGTCGTAGGCGCACCGGCCCGGCCCGCGCCCGGGGGGACCCCCTAGGTGCGGGCCGGCTGGTCCTACGTCGGCCGCCGCGCGCTGTTCGCGCTGATCACGATCCTCGTCGCGATCAGCCTCAACTTCGTGCTGTTCCGGCTCGCCCCGGGCGACCGCACCTCCGCCCTGCGCTGCCAGGGCTGCACGCAGGAGTTCAAGGCGCAGGTGCGCGCCGAGTTCGGCCTCGACAAGTCCGTCCCCGAGCAGTACCTCGTCTACGTGAAGGAGACGGCGACGGGGAACCTCGGTCGCTCGTTCGTGACTCAGCAGCCCGTCCTCGAGGAGCTCTGGAAGCCCGTCAAGAACACGATCCCGATGGTGCTGCTCGGGACGCTGTTCGCGATCTCGCTCGGCCTGACCCTGGGGGTGGTCAGCGCCTGGCGGCGCGGCACGATCACCGACCGCGCCTCGGTCTGGTCGGGCCTGCTGCTGTACTCCCTGCCCACCCAGTGGCTGGCGCTGATGCTGATCTTCTACGCCGCGGGGCCGCTCGGCCTACCGACCAGCGACATCGCCGATCCCTACCTCGCCTACGAGAACCCCGGCTGGTGGCCCGAGCTTGTCGACCGCCTCGAGCACATGGTGCTGCCGGCGGCCACCATCGGCCTGGTGCTGTTCGGGGAGTACACGCTGATCACCCGCTCGTCGATGCTCGAGGCGCTCGGCGAGGACTACATCCTGACCGCCCGCGCCAAGGGCCTCTCCAACTGGGAGATCGTGCGCCGCCACGCCCTGCGCAACTCGCTCCTGCCGATCGTGACGCTGATCTTCCTG
>CAIQOY010000364.1 GCA_903873565.1 uncultured Actinomycetes bacterium | reverse complement strand
GAGGTAGCGCCCGCGCAGGGCGCGCGGGCGCAGCAGCCGGCGCTCCCAGAACCATGGCAGCTGCCGCTCGGCGGGGAGGCCGAGCAGGCGCAGCGGGTCGACGCCGCGGGGCGCGGCCGCGCCGGCGGGCGTGCGGCAGAGGGCCTCGCCGGTCGCCGGGTCGGTGCCGCATTGCGCGCAGGTGCCGTCGCCGCAGTAGCCGCCCCGCGGGCGGTGCAGGCGGAAGCTGCGGCCGGTGCCGGGCCGGCCCGCGGCGAGGGACCGCGCGGCCACGGAGGGCGTTCGGATCGGTCCGCTCACATTTGATACGATATCAAACATGCCGAACGCCACGAGGATCCCGCCCGACGCCCCCGAGTCCTCTCGCGAGGTGCCGCTCGACGAGGTCGCCGGCCGCGTGATCACGTCCTACATGGCGGTCCAGCCCGGCGAGTCGCTCGCGATCATCGTGGACGACGGCGCCGACCTCGCGATCGGCGAGGCGCTCCACGCGGCGGGCCTCGCCGCGGGGGCCGACGCCGCGCTCGTGCGGGTGCCGATGCGCGCCCGCTCCGGCGCCGAGCCGCCGAGCGCCGTCGCCGCGCTGATGGCGGGCGCCGACGTCGTGGTCAGCGTGACCAGGCGCAGCCTGTACCACACCCGCGCGACCGGGGCCGCCAAGGCGGCCGGCACGCGCGGGGCGATGAACGCGCCGGCGACGGTGGATGCGTGGACGCATGGCGCGATGACAGCCGATCACCACGAGATCCGCAAGACCGCGGAGCGCGTGGCCGACCGCCTGCGCGGGGCCGATCGCGTGCGCGTCACCTCGCCGGCCGGGACCGACCTCGAGCTGTCGATCCTCGGGCGCGCGCCGAAGGCCTGGCTGACCGCGATCTGCCGCAACCCCGGCGAGATCTCCGCCTTCCCCGGCGGGGAGGTGTCGCTGCCGCCCCTCGAGGGCACGACGAACGGCACCATGGTGCTGGAGTACGTGATGACGGACCTCGGGGCGCTCTCCGAGCCGATCCGCATGGAGGTCGTCGACGGCCTCGTCACGGCGATCGTCGGCGGCCCCGAGGCCGAGCGGCTCGAGCGGATGATCGAGGGCGTCGAGGGCGCCCGCAACATCGGCGAGCTCGGGATCGGCCTCAACCCGCTCGCGCGGCTGAGCGCCGACATCACGGAGTCGAAGAAGCGCGCGGGCACCGCGCACATGGCGATCGGCGACAACGCCGGCGGCTACGGCGGCGTCATCGAGTGCGACCTCCACCTCGACGGGATGCTGTTCGAGCCGACGATCATCGTCGACGGCGAGCCCCTGATGGTCGACGGCGAGCTGCGCCTGTGACCGCCGAGGCGATCCGCACCCGCACCCGCGCCCTCGAGGGCGCGGGCCTGCGCACGTTCGGGATCGACGACCCGATCGTCTGGGAGCGGACCGCCGGCGCGCACGTCTGGGACGCCGACGGCACGGCCTACCTCGAGATGAACGGCGGCTTCGCCGCCGCCACGGTCGGCTTCTGCCACCCCCGGGTGACGGCGGCCATCGTCGCGCAGGCCGGGACCATGACGCACTGCCCGTCGGCGGCCCCGTCGCCGGTCCGCGCCGACTTCTACGAGCGCCTGATCGGCATCGCCCCCGCGCCGCTGACCCGGGTGATCCCGGCGATCACCGGCTCGCAGGCCACGGAGATCGCCGTCGCCCTGGCCCGCGCGGTCACCGGCCGCCGCGAGGTGATCGCCTTCGGCGGCGGCTACGTGGGCCGCTCGCCCGGCAGCGTCGCCTACGCCGGCAAGCCCGCCTACCGCGCGCCGCTCGGCGTGCCCGCGGGCGCGCAGTTCCTGCCCTACCCCGACCCGTACCGGTCGCCCTGGGCGCTGGGCGCGGACCCCGGCGAGGCCGTCCTGGCCCTGCTCGACCAGTACCTCGACGACGCGGGCTCCGGCCTCGAGGCGCCGGCCTGCATCCTGCTCGAGCCCGTCCAGGGCAACGGCGGCGCGGTCGTGCCGGACGACGCGTTCCTGCGGGGGCTGCGCGAGCGCTGCGACCGCCACGGCGTGCTGCTCGTCCTCGACGAGATCCAGTGCGGCTTCGGGCGCACCGGCCGGATGTGGGCCTGCGACCACGCCAACGTGGTCCCCGACCTGATGACGGTCGGCAAGGGGATCGGCGGCGGGCTCGCCGTCTCGGCCGTCCTCGGCCGGGAGGAGACCACGTCCGCCTGGTCGCCCGACGCCGTGTCGTCGACGTTCCTCACCAACGCCCTCGGGTTCGCCGCCGGCATCGCCGCCATCGACGTGCTCGTCGAGGAGGACCTGCCCGCCCGCGCGGCGACGCTCGGGGCGCGCGCCCTCGAGCGGCTGCGCGCCGGACTCGCCGACGTCCCGCACGTCGGGGACGTGCGCGGCCGCGGGCTCCTGCTCGGCGTCGAGCTGGTCGAGGACCGCGCGACGCTCGAGCCGGCGCGGGCGCGCACCGCGACCGCCGTGCGGCGGATGCGCGACCGCGGGGTGATCGTCGGCCACTCCGGCCGCCTGATGAACGTCGTCAAGCTGTCCCCGCCGCTCGTCACGGAGGACGGGGACTGGGACCGGGTCATCGACGACCTGATCGACGTGATCGCACACGAGACCGAGGGGGGAGCGCCGTGATCCAGTGCGCGCATCTGATCGACGGCGAGTGGATCGCCGAGGGGGAGCGGTTCGAGTCGTTCGCGAGCCACGACGGCTCGCCGGTCGGCAGCGCGCCGATCGCCGACGCGGCCATGGTCGACCGCGCCGTGCGCGCGGCCCGTCGCGCCTTCCGGGAGTCCGACTGGGCGACCCGCCGCGCCGCCGATCGCGGGCGCGTCCTGCTCGAGCTCGCCGACCGCCTCGAGGCGAACCTCGAGGAGATCGCGGTCCTCGGCACCCGCGAGATGGGCAAGCCGATCCGCCTGATGCGCGATCGCGAGATCAAGGGCGCCGTCGACAAGTTCCGCTACTTCGCGGGGGCCGGCCGCCTGCTCGACGGCACCGTCACCGGCGCCTCCCCCGACCACGTGCTCGACATGACGATCCCCGAGCCGGTCGGCGTCTGCGGCCTGATCATCCCCTGGAACGACCCCGTCGACCTCGCCGTCCGCAAGATCGGCGCCGCGATGGCCGCCGGCTGCACGATGGTCGTGAAGGCCTCCGAGGAGACGCCGGCCTCGACCGAGGCGCTGTTCCGCCTGCTCGACGACCTGCCGGGCCTCCCGCCCGGCGTCGTCAACCTGGTCCACGGCCCGGGTTCGACCGGCGAGGCGCTCGTCGCCCACCCGGAGGTCGACAAGATCTCCTTCACGGGCTCGACGCCGACGGGCAAGCGCATCGCCGAGGTGGCGGCGCGGACCCTCAAGCGCGTGTCGCTCGAGTGCGGCGGCAAGGCGCCGTGCCTCGTGTTCGCCGACTGCTACCGCGAGAAGTGCATGGACGCGCTGGCCTACGGCGCGTTCATCTACGGCGGGCAGTCGTGCACGGCCGCGACCCGGATCATCGTCGAGGACGCCTTCTACGACGAGTTCGTCGCGGGCCTGATCGCCCGCGCCGAGGCGATGCCGGCCGGGGACCCGCTCGACGACGCCACGCTCCTGGCGCCGCTCGTCTCCGACCGCCAGGCGGAGCGCGTCCAGGCGTTCCTCGACACGGTCGAGCGCGACGGCGGGCGCTTCCTGCTCGGCGGTGCGCTGGACGGCCGCTACTGCCCGCCCACGATCGTGGCCGACCTCCCGATGGACGCGGAGGTCGCCTGCACCGAGGTCTTCGGCCCGGTCGTCGTCGTGTTCCGGGCGCGGGATGCCGAGCACATGCTCGAGATCGCCAACGCGACCCGCTACGGGCTCGGCGGCAGCGTTTGGACCGCCGACATCGCGCGCGCCATCAAGATGGTCAAGCGCCTCGAGTTCGGCGACATCTGGATCAACACGCACTACATCCGCCAATCGGAGACGCCGTTCGGCGGGTGGAAGGAGAGCGGCATCGGCCGCGAGCTCGGCCTTGCCGGCATGCGGGAGTACCTCGCCAACAAGCGGGTTGCACTCGACACCAGCGACGACTTCCATCTGCGGACGTGGTTCGAGAACCCGCCGACCGCCTGACCAGGAGACGACCATGACGCGCATCTGCTTCTGCAACCCCTTCGGGACCGACCAGTTCGACGACCTGGTCCTCGAGACGCTCACGCCGTACCTGCGGGAGGGCACGGTCGTCGAGAGCGTCCACATCGCGGACTGCCCCCGCAACATCGACTACTACCTCCCGAAGCACCTCGTCGAGACCGAGCTCTTCAAGTTGATCCTCGCGGCGGAGGAGGACGGCTTCGACGCCTTCGTGATCGGCTGCTGCTACGACCCGGGCCTGACCGTCGCGCGCGAGATCACGTCGATGCCCGTGGTCGGCCCGCTCGAGGCCTGCATCGGCAACGTGCGCCCCTTCGGGCAGCGCTTCAGCGTCGTGACCGACCACCGCAAGGCCGTCCCTGAGCTCGAGGACATGGTGCGCAGGTACGGCGCTTGGCCCAACTGCCGCTCGGTGCGCGCGATCGACTGGTACGTCGACGACATGGTCAAGGACCCGGCTGCCGTCGCCCGCGACGCCGCCGCGAAGTGCGCCGCCGTCATGGAGGAGGACGACGCCGAGGCGATCATCCTCGGCTGCACGATCATCGCCGCCTGCTACGAGAAGGCGCAGCTCGAGGGCCTCGCCGACATCCCCGCGATGCCGATCCTGAACCCGAACGTGATGGCGGTGAAGCAGGCGGAGCTGCTCGCCGACCTCGCCAAGGTCGGCCAGTACCGGATCAGCCGCAAGGGCTACTACCAGCAGCACGCCCAGCACGACCCGGCCGAGGCGCAGGACGTCCTCGACACGTACCTGCGCTCGCGGGCGGAGGCGTAGGCCGTGGCCGACCCGCGCGTCATCCCCGACCCGCCCTTCGCGTGGGCCGAGGGCGCGCCCTACAGCCAGGCGGTCCGCGTCGGCGACCTCGTCTTCACGTCGGGCCAGGGCGGTTTCGACGCCGACGGCGAGCTGGTCGAGGGCATCGAGGCGCAACTGCGCCTCAGCCTTGCCAACCTCGGCGCGTCGCTTGAGGCCGCCGGGGCGTCGCTCGCCACCCTCGTCAAGATCACGGTCTACCTCGCCGACCCCGCCCACCTCGACGTCTGGCGGTCCGTGCGCGCCGATGTGCTCGCGCCCCCGTTCCCGGCCACGACGGCGGTGTCGACGGCGCTGCTCTTCGACGGGATGCTCTGCGAGATCGACGCGGTCGCCGTCGTCGGGTAGGGTCCCCCCGACCAGGGGGTGGCGGCGGTGCGGAGCGCGGTGATCACGGGCGGGGCTGGCGGGATCGGCGCGGCCACGGCGGAGCGGCTCGCCGAGCGCGGCTACGCGGTGCTCGTGGTGGACCGGGACGGCGAGGCGGCCGAGGCGGTCGCGCACCGGATCGGGAAGCCGGCCACGGCGATCGCCGCCGACGTCGCCGACGAGGCCGACGTCGCGGGGTACGTGGCCGCGGCGATCGAGCGCTACGGGCGCATCGACGCCTTCTTCAACAACGCCGGGATCGAGGGCGACATCGCCCACGTCGAGGACTACCCCGTCGAGACCTTCGACCGGGTGCTGGCCGTCAACCTGCGCGGCGCCTTCCTCGGCCTCAGGCACGTGGTGCCGGTGATGCGCACCCAGGGCGAGGGGTCGATCCTCAACACCGCCTCGCAGGCCGGGGTGCGCGGCGTGCCGGGCCTGTCGGCCTACGTGGCCTCGAAGCACGCCGTCGTCGGCCTCTCCCGGGGCGTCGCCCTCGAGGTCGCGAAGGCGGGGATCCGCGTCAACTGCCTCTGCCCGGGCCCCACCAACACGCGCATGATGGACGACATCAAGGAGGCGGTGATCGCCGCCGGCGGCGACCCGCAGAACTTCGTCGACCGCATGCCCGTCGGGCGCTTCGGCGAGCCGGCCGAGATCGCCGACGTCGCCGCCTGGGCCCTCGCCGACGCGCCGGGCTTCCTGACCGGGGCGGTGCTCACGGTCGACGGCGCGATGACGACCCCGTAGACCCGTCCGGATCGTCGCGGCGATGGGGTAGGCTCCGCCGGACCCGGAGCACGAGGAGCACCCGCGATGCCGAACGACACGACCCCGAGGACCCAGGCGTGAAGGCCGCCGTCTGCCGCGCGTTCGGCGAGCCCCTCGTGATCGAGGAGCTCGCGCTCGAGGGCCCCCAGGCCGGCGAGCTGGTCGTCGACGTCAAGGCGTGCGCGATCTGCCACTCCGACATCACCTACATGGACGGCGGCTGGGGCGGCGACCTGCCGGCCCTCTACGGGCACGAGGCCGCCGGCGTGGTCAGCGCCGTCGGGCCCGAGACGCCCGGCGTCCAGGTCGGCGACCACGTCGTCGTGACCCTGATCCGCTCGTGCGGCCAGTGCTTCTACTGCAGCCGCGGCGACCGCGTGATGTGCGAGACGTCGCTGCCCCTCTCGCAGCGCCAGCCGATCACCGACGCCGCGGGCGCCCCCGTCGCGCAGATGATGAACGTCGGCTCGTTCGCCGAGCAGGTGCTCGTGCACCACTCGCAGATCGCCGTGATGGACAAGGACGTCGACTTCGCCGTCGCGTCGCTCCTCGGCTGCGGCGTGATCACCGGCGTCGGCGCCGCGATCAACACCACCTCCATCTCGCCCGGCGAGAGCACCGTGGTGATCGGCACGGGCGGCGTCGGCCTCAACTGCATCCAGGGCGCCGCCCTCTCGGGCGCGAACCCGCTGATCGCCGTCGACGTCAACGACGCCAAGCTCGAGGCGGCCCGCGCGTTCGGCGCCACCCACGTCGTCAACTCGACCACGCAGGACGTCGCCGCCGAGGTGCGCGCCCTGACGAGCGGCCGCATGGCCGAGCACGTGCTGGTCTCCGTCGGCGTCGGCCCCGCCATCGAGCAGGGCATCGGCCTGATGTGCAAGGGCGGCGAGACGATCATCGTCGGGATGCCGCCGAGCGGCGTGACCACCACATTCGACCCGT
>CAIQOY010000363.1 GCA_903873565.1 uncultured Actinomycetes bacterium | reverse complement strand
CGGCTCGACGCCGAAGACGCGGCGGATGACGAAGGCGGCGGGGCAGGAGCCGGCGGCGACGTACAGCCACTGGTTGAGGCCGACGAACGCGGTCAGGAGCAGGAACCACTCGGACACGAGTACGGCGAGCAGGACGCTGGCGATGACCATCGTGCCCGCGAGCGCGAACAGGACGCGCTCGAGCGGCCAGCGGCTCGCCCTGGCGGCGGGGGTGGACGGGGTGGCGACGGACATGGGCCTTCTCCTCAACTGAACAACCAAATGGCTGTGAAGTTGTACCAGTGGGTCCGGTCGGCTGTCAAGCGCCCGGCTTGACGGGCGGCGACCCTCGCCCCTAGACTCTGAAATGTCAGTTCGACGGCCACGCCCCGGAGGCGACGATGGACCCCAACGAGCACGCGCTGCACAACGCCCCGTTCCTCTGGCGCACGCCGGAGCCCAAGTCCTCGTACGAGGCGGTCGTCGTCGGCGGTGGCCTGCACGGCCTCGCCACCGCCTACTACCTGGCCAAGAACCATGGGCTATCCGACATCGCCGTGGTCGAGCGCGGCTGGATCGGCAACGGCAACGCCGTCCGCAACACCACCATCATCCGCTCCAACTACCTGTGGGACGAGAGCGCGGCCATGTACGAGCACGCGCTCAAGCTGTGGGAGGGCTGGACCGAGGAGCTCGACTACGAGATCCTCTTCTCGCAGCGCGGCGTCCTCAACCTCGCCCACAACCTGCACGACGTGCGCGAGTCCGTCCGCCGGGTGAACGCCAACCGCCTCAACGGCGTCGACGCCGAGTGGCTCGACGCCGAGCAGGTCAAGGAGTTCTGCCCCGTAGTCGACATCTCGCCCGAGGCCCGCTACCCCGTGATGGGCGCGACCCTGCAGCGCCGCGGCGGCATCGCGCGCCACGACGCGGTCATCTTCGCGCTCGGCCGGGCCTGCGACGCGCTGGGCGTCGACATCATCCAGGGCTGCGAGGTCACCGGCATCGACGTCACGGACGGCCGCGTCACGGGCCTCCAGACCTCGAAGGGCCCGATCGCGGCGGGCAAGGTCGGCCTCGTGGCCGCCGGGCGCTCGAGCCTGCTCGCCGCCATGGCCGGCTTCGACCTGCCGATCCAGTCGCACCCGCTGCAGGCCCTCGTCAGCGAGGTCTACGAGCAGGTCCTCAACTGCGTCGTGATGAGCAACGCCGTGCACGTCTACGTCTCCCAGGCCCACAAGGGCGAGCTCGTGATGGGCGCCGGGATCGACGCCTTCAACTCGTACGCCCAGCGCGGCGGCCTGCACGTGATCGAGGAGCAGATGAGCGCGGGCATGCAGCTGTTCCCGCACTTCAGCCGCGCGCGCCTCCTGCGCACCTGGGGCGGCATCGTCGACGTCTGCCCCGACGCCTCGCCGATCGTCGGCCTGACCCCCGTCGAGAACCTCTACGTCAACTGCGGCTGGGGCACCGGCGGCTTCAAGGCCACGCCGGGCTCGGGCTACGTGATGGCGCACACGATCGCCACCGGCGAGCCGCACGAGCTCAACCGGCCCTTCTCCCTGACCCGCTTCGAGACGGGCGAGCTGATCGACGAGCACGGCGCCGCCGCCGTCGCCCACTAGGACGAGGCGCCCCGGGATGTTCCAGATCCGCTGCCCCTACTGCGGCCCGCGCGACGAGCCGGAGTTCAAGTACGGCGGGCAGGCGCACGTCGCCTACCCCTCCGACCCCGAGGCCCTCTCCGACGAGGAGTGGGCGCGCTTCCTCTTCTTCCGGGACAACTCGAAGGGCCGCTACGCCGAGCGCTGGAACCACGCGGCGGGCTGCCGGCGCTGGTTCAACGTGATCCGCGACACGGGCACCCACGAGCTGGTCGGCTCCTACCGGGTCGGCGAGCAGCCGGCGGACGCCCGATGAGGCGCCTCCCCGATCGCGGCCGCGTCGACCACGGCCACCGCGTCTCCTTCAGCTGGGACGGCCGCACGGTCGAGGGCCTGCGCGGCGACACCCTCGCCTCGGCGCTCCTCGCCAACGGGATCCGCGTGCTCGGCTCGAGCGTCCTGATGTCGCGCCCGCGCGGCGTCGTCGGCGACGGCGTCTCCGACCCGCACGCCTTCGCCCAGGTCGGCGCGGGCGACGCCACCGAGCCGCTGATGCGCATGCACCAGGTCGAGACCCACGACGGACTCGCCGCCGCGAGCCGCATCCACCAGGGCATCCTGCCGACGGGCGCCGACCCCGACCGCTTCGAGAAGCGCCACGCCCACTGCGACGTCCTCGTCGCCGGCGGCGGCCCCGCCGGCCTCGCCGCCGCGCTGGCCGCGGCCGAGCAGGGCGCCCGCGTGATCCTCGTCGACGACCATCCCGGGCTCGGCGGCGCCGTGCTCGGTGAGGACCTGATCCTCGATGACGAGCCCGCCGACCACTGGGTCCGCCACGCCGAGGAGCGCCTGCGCGCCAACCCGGACGTCACGGTGCTCACCCGCACCACCGTCTTCAACGTCGGCGACCAGGGCGCCGTCGCCCTGATGGAGCGCGTGTCGGAGCACGTGCCGGCCGACCGGCGCCACGGCCGCGCCCTGCGCCGGCTCTGGCAGGTGCGCACCCACCAGCTGGTGGTGGCGACCGGCGCCACCGAGCGCCCGCTCGTCTTCGCCGACAACGACCGCCCCGGCGTGATGCTGGCCGGCGGCGTGCGCGGCCTGCTCCACCGCTACGGGCTCGTGCCCGACCGCTGCGTCGTCTTCACGACCAACGACTCCGCCTACCGCACGGCGATCGACCTGATCGGCGCCGGCGTCGAGGTGCCCTGCGTCGTCGACGTCCGCCCCGACCCCTCGGGGCCGCTCGTCCGGCGCGCCCGCGACCTGGGCATCGAGGTGCGCACCGCCAGCGCGGTGATCGCCACCGACCCGGACGCCGAGGGCGCGCTCGCCGGGGTCCGCATCGTCGGGCTCGACGGCGGCGCCGAGGAGGCCGTGGCCTGCGACGTCCTCGCCGTCTCCGGCGGCTGGGACCCCCTGATGGACCTGCACCACCACGTCGGCGGGCAGGCCCGCTGGGACGCCGAGCAGCTCTGCTTCGTCCCCGAGGGCACCGTCGACGGGCTGCGCCTCGCCGGCGCCGCCGCCGGCGTCTTCGGCACCGCGGCCTGCCGCCGCGACGGCCACCTCGTCGGCCTCGTCGCCGCTGAGGCCACCGGCTTCGGCTCCGCGGCCGACGGCCCGGCCGCGCCGGCCGCCGAGGAGGACCACGCGGGCGCGCCCGCCGACTTCGTGGTCGTGCCCGGCACCGACCCCGTCCACGCGTTCGTCGACCAGCACCGCGACGTCACGATCGCCGGCGTCGAGCGGGCGCTCGGCTCGGGCCTGCACCACGTCGAGCACCTCAAGCGCTACACGCTGGTCGGCACCGGCACCGAGCAGGGCCGCACCGCCAAGGTCAACGCCGGCCGCATGGCCGCCGACCGCTTCGGCCTGCCGTTCGCCGAGGTCGGCGTCTCGAACGCCCGCCCGCCGGCGCAGCCCGTCACCTTCGGGGCGCTCGCCGGCCGCGCGCTCGGCGCCCGCTTCGACCCGGTCCGCACCACCTCGATCCACCCGTGGCACGTCGCCCACGGCGCGGTCTTCGAGGACGTCGGCCAGTGGAAGCGCCCCTGGTTCTTCCCGCAGGGCGCCGAGGACATGGACGCCGCCGTGCTGCGCGAGTGCGCCGCCGTGCGCGAGGCCGTCGGCATGATGGACGCCTCGACGCTCGGCAAGATCGACGTCAAGGGCGCGGACGCCGGCGCGTTCCTCGACCGCCTCTACACCGGCGTGATGAGCACGCTCAAGCCGGGCCGGGCCCGCTACGGCGTGATGTGCAAGGCCGACGGGATGGTCATGGACGACGGCGTCGTCCTGCGCCTCGCCGACGACCGCTTCCTCGTCACCACCACGACGGGCGGCGCCGCCGGCGTCCTCGACTGGATGGAGGACTTCCTGCAGACCGAGTGGCCCGACCTCGACGTCTGGCTCACCTCCGTCACCGAGCAGTGGGCCACCGTGGCCGTCGTCGGGCCGCGCTCGCGCGACGTGATGGCTTCGCTCGCCCCCGACCTCGACGCCACCCAGGACGCCTTCAAGTTCATGCAGGTCGAGGAGGCGGTGGTGGCCGGGATGGCCGCGCGCGTCGCGCGCATCTCCTTCTCCGGCGAGCTCGCCTTCGAGATCAGCGTGCCGATGACCTGGGGCCTCGCCCTCTGGGAGGCCGTCTTCGCGGCCGGGCAGCCGTTCGGCATCACGCCGTACGGCACCGAGTCGATGCACGTCCTGCGTGCCGAGAAGGGCTACTTCATCGTCGGCCAGGAGACGGACGGCACCGTCACGCCGCTCGACCTCGGCCTCGACTGGATGGTCGCCGACAAGGAGTTCGTCGGCCGCCGCAGCCTGCGCCGCTCCGACATGCTCCGCGACGACCGCAAGCAGCTCGTCGGCATCCTGCCCGCCGAGCGCCTGCCCGAGGGCGCGCAGCTCGTCGAGGACGCCGACTTCGAGATCCCCGTGCCGATGATCGGCCACGTGACCTCGTCCTACGACAGCGCCGCCCTCGGCCGGCCCTTCGGCCTGGCGCTGGTCCGCAAGGGCCGCGACCGGATCGGCGAGACGATCTACGCGCCGCTCGCCGACCGCACCGTGGCGGTGGAGATCGTCGACCCGGTCATCTTCGACCAGGAGGGGGCCCGCCGCGATGGCTGACCGCGCCGCACCGCTCGCCGCGCTCGAGGGCGCGATCGCCGACGCCGTCTTCGCCGGCGCGACCCTGCGCACCGTGCCCTTCCTCGCCCAGGTCGGCATCCGCCTCGACCCGGCCGGTCCGGCCGCCCCGCGCGTCGCCGCGGCGCTCGGCCTCGAGCTGCCGGAGGCCAACCTGGTCACGGAGTCCGGCGGGCGCCGCGCCCTCTGGCTCGGCCCCGACGAGTGGCTCGTGGTCGCGGCCGACGGCGAGGAGCGCGCCCTGGTCGCGATCCTCGAGGAGGCGATCGGCGCCGACGGCGCCGTCGTCGACCTCTCGGCCAACCGCACCGGCCTCGAGCTGTCGGGCCCGCAGGCCGCCGAGGTGCTGGCCACCTGCATGGCGCTCGACCTGCACCCGCGCGCGTTCGGCCCCGGTCGCTGCGCGCAGACCCTGCTCCAGAAGGCGCCCGTGATCGTCGAGCGGCGCGGCGACGACGCGTTCCTCCTGCTCGTGCGGCCCTCGTTCGCGGCCTACGTGGCCGAGTGGCTGGTCGACGGCATGGCCGGGCTCGCGGCCGACCTCGCCGCCGTCTAGGGCTGCATCGGCCGGCGCTCCGGCGCGTCGAGCCAGGGGCGCTCGCGCTCGAGCGCGGCCCCGACCCGGAACGTCGTCG
>CAIQOY010000362.1 GCA_903873565.1 uncultured Actinomycetes bacterium | reverse complement strand
GTGGGCAGCGACTGGATACCGGCCACCGCCAGGGCGAGCTTGGTCTCGTAGTGGCGGAAGGCCGTGCGGGTCGACACTCCAGCGCGTGCGGCCACCGCTGCCGGCGCGAAGTCCCCGTACCCGGTCCGGGCCAGCTCGTGCGCCGACGCCCGAGCGAGCGCCACGTGGATCGCCGCGTACTGCGCCCCGCCGCGGCGGATGCCATCGCCAGTGCGGAGCGGTTTCGTCATGGTCTGGTCCTCAGGCGCCGGTGAGCCCCGCGGGACCGGATGTCCCGCCGAACGCGTCCGGTTCCGCAAGGTAGGAGAGCGCATCGGGGGCCGTCAAGCGCGCGACCCGCGCCCCGGCTCGCCGGAGCACGGGCGGATGGTGCACAACTGTGACGCCGGAGCCCGTGCGCGCCGCGCGGGTCGCGTAGCATCTGGCGGCGATGGCGCGGCGGAGCCGCTGCGCGTCCGATCGCCTCCCGGAGGTCCCGATCCGCTCATGACGACCACCCCCGTTCTCCACCCCTCCCGCCTCGCTCTGCTGGCGGTCGCCGTGATCGCCCTCCTCGCCGCCCTCGTCCCGGCCGCCGGCGCCGCCGCCGAGGAGCGCGCGAAGCGGCAGGCCGCGAAGTACGGCGGCACGCCGCCGATGTGGGTCGAGCACCCGTACCTCGCGGAGCTCGGCGACGGCCGCCTCGCCGTCCGGGCGCAGGCCTACGTCGACCCGTTCCGCCGCCCCGCGGCGGCGCTGGCCGCCGACCGGCACCTGGCGTCGAGCCCGGACCGGATCGTGTTCAGCGTCGTCATCGCCAAGCCGGAGTACGCCAACCCGCGCCGGCCGCCCAGCGTCCGGCTGCTGCCCGACTCCCGGATCCTGGCGCGCGGCTCGCAGACCGTGACCGCCACGGATCGGGGGCTGATCGAGGTCGCGGTCGTCCTCGACCGGAAGGCCTCCCGGCAGCTCCGCGCCTTGGGCTTCCACAAGCAGCGCGCGGCGACCAGCATCGTCATCTCGCACCTCAAGGACACCCGCGGCGCCAGCCGGGCGTTCCCGGGCTGGGGCCTGACCCAGACGAACGACGCCAGCCTGCAGCCGCGCGCCGCGTCCCTGTCCGAGCGCGGCCGCTACCTCGAGCTGGCCAAGCGGCAGATCCTCGCCGACCGCGGCGGCCTCCCGAAGGCGCAGCGGGCCGGGAGTCGCGACACGCGCAGCACGCAGGCCTCGCCGATGTTCAACTACGTCTACGTCACGAACTCGACGCCGTTCCAGCAGCAGATCGCGTTCAACCCGAACATCCAGTGCATGTGGACCGGCTCGTCGGTGCAGTTCCCCGGCGCCCAGACCGCGCAGCTCTCGTCGGGGAGCCTGCTCCAGATGGCCTACGTGATGGAGCCCAACCCGTTCGCCGGCAACCTCAACACCCTCTGGGCCGGCCTCAACGGCGCCACGACCGGCATGAACGCGCCCGGCACCGCCGTCACCGGCGTGCAGGCGCTCGCCAACGCCGCCGCCACCACCGGCGTGGACGTCGTCGACGCCGTCCTCCAGGGCGACATCGAGATCGGCGCCGTCGGCGAAGGCGGACCCGTCGGCGCCCTCGTCGGTCTCAGCGCGATCAGCGCGAAGTTCATGACCACCCTGATCGACAGCCCCGCCGTCAACGGCACCTGCTCCACGGACGCGAGCGACTTCCCCGAGACATTCGCCGTCACCACGACCGTCACCGGCTTCGGCACCAACGGCCAGTCCTCCGCATGGGGCGTCACCAACCCGAACACCGGCGCCTACACCGCCACCACGTACACGGCGCCGTACAACTGGAACCTGATCCAGCCCGTCCCGCAGCCCCCGAACACGACGTTCGTCGACACGGCCGGCACCGCCGCTCCCGTCAACGGCACGATCGCGAACACCTGCACGCCGTACAACACCAGCAAGCCATGCTATTTCGCCTACCCGGCCAAGGTCGGCTCGCAGACGGGAACCGGCAGCGTCAGCACCTGCCCCGCGCCGTCCGCGAACACGACGCCGTCCACGTGGTGCACGTTCGTCTACAACAACCTCCAGCCGATGCTCGGCGCGCAGACGAGCGCCACGTACTACTGGAACGGCGGCGCCCCCTCGTACATGGTCAGCAACAACGCGCCCGAAGGCTCGTACATCGGCGGCGCCGCGTCCTTCACCGGCGGCCTCTTCCAGAACATCGGGCCCAGCCCGGGCATGCCCGGCGACGCGTGGTGCTGGGGCCGGGGCCTCGAAGGCGTCATCAACTGCTCCTACATGAACGAAACCAACTCGGTCTACCTCCAGAACTACAACCCGATGGGCGCCATGAACATCGCCCTCACCTACCTGACCACGCCGCAGTACCAGGCCGGCCTCTACACCGGCCTCGCCGCCGGCCAGAGCGGCACACCCGGCCCGCAGGTCCAGGTCTCCCCCGGCGTCAACCAGAATGGCGAAGCAGGCCTCAACGTCACCTGCAACCTGGCCGGCATCCAGCCCTTCCTGTCGCTGCCGTTCAGCCCGGGCGGCGGCACCACGAGCGCCAATGGCCCGTCGCTGCTCGCCACGAGCGTCAACGCCGCCGGCGCCAAGCCGACCGGCACGTGGAACGTGACGTTCTTCGGCGTCGATCCGAACGGCAACGCCGTCTACTACAACCCGAACGTCGGCAACCCGCAGCTCAACGGCCAGGGGACCGGTTGGGCCCTCGTCCAGCCGTCCGCGTACACGCTCGGCCCGAACCTGACCTCGACGACGACCAGCACGTTCAACATCGCCCAAAACGCGATGCCCTCCGGCTTCCTGCCCTACGCGGACCTCAACAACCTCCAGACCGTCCCGAACATCAACATCAACGGCAAGGTCGCGACGCTCGCCGGCATCGGCTGCTCCGCCAGCCCCGTCCTCAGCGTCACCGGCCTCGACATCACCGGCGACGTCGCCAGCGCCTCCAGCGTCTTCGGGGAGATCGTCCCCGTCAACACCAAGGCCCTCGGCTGGAACACCACACAACCCTCCGGCTGGCCCATGCCCGGCGCCGGCGTCACCTCCTGGCCGAACAACCTCTACGTGAACGCGCCCTGGAACACCTGGACGACCTACACGTGGCAGACGCCCGTCGAGCAGGTCAACGTCGCCTGGCAGGGCGTCCCAACAAGCAGCACCATCGGCGTCACCTGCACGCAGGCCACGGGCGCGCCGACGCCGACCTGCACCGTGGCGACGCCGTCCAGCTGAGCCCCGGCAGACCGTGCGGCGCGGGCAGCGGCGCCCCGCCACCGCTACGAGGCGGCTGAGGGCCTGCGGGGCGAGAGGCGGTAGCCCCACGCCTCGCGCACGCTGTGCGCGCGGAGGATGCGTCGCACCACCCCGGGCGTCAGGCGCGCCGGGTTCGCCCGGGCGATGACGCCGGTGGCGATCGCCGCGCTGACGCTGGTCCCCGAGCGGCGCTTGTAGCCGGCCGGGGGCGTCGCGCCGAGGCGATGCGCCGGCGCGTAGACGTCGACGCAGGGCCCGGTGTTGCTCGACCAGTAGGGGCGCCGGACGGTCTCGTAGGCGCCGATCGCGATGCTCGTCTCCGCGGACGCGGGCGAGTAGCCGCACGCGCTGTCGCCGCCGTTGCCGGCGCTGGCGATGACCGGGACGCCCTCCGCCGCGAGCCGGTCGACGAGGGCGTCGATGCGGGGGTCGCGGGGGAGCGCGAAGGAGGCGTTGACGATGGTCGGCTCGGGCCACGCGCCGGACCGCCGCTGGACGAGGACGTGACGGAGCGCGCGGATGACGCGCTCGGGGGTGGTGCTCTTGTCGCAGCCGAGGACGCGGATCGGGGTGAGGGTCGCGTGCGGCGCGAGGCCGATCCTCCTCCCCGCGATGATGCTGGCGACGGCGGTGCCGTGACCGTGGCAGTCACGGATGCCGCGCCCGTCGTCGATCAGGGTGAGCGCCTCGTCGCGGTTGATGCGATCC
Source organism: uncultured Actinomycetes bacterium (assembly GCA_903873565.1). GTDB lineage: Bacteria > Actinomycetota > Thermoleophilia > Gaiellales > F1-60-MAGs149 > F1-60-MAGs149. The sequence goes on along the minus strand of CAIQOY010000362.1, from coordinate 5,651 downwards.
GCGATCTCGGGGTGCTCGAGCGCAATGCCGGTGTCGAGGAGCACGACGCGCGGTCCGGCGTGGCCGGCCGGCACGACGACCAGGAGGGCCAGGAACGCGATCAGCGGTGCCAGTCTCACAGGTGCTGCTCCAAGACGGGCGCGCGTTTCGCGTCCCGCGACCCGTCGCCGGTTGCATAGACGGGAGCCCCCGGACGGACTATCCCGACTCTACAGGCGCTTCGCCCGCATCACACGCTGCGCCGCCCATCGGCCCGCCGCTCCTCAGTCCAGCTCCAGCTCCATGAACAGCTCGAACCGCGCCACGCCGTGGGCGCCGCCCTCGATGCCGTCGAACGCCGCGACCTCCGCGAAGCCGTGCGCGCGGTACATCGCGATGGCGGCCTCCATGAACGGGAACGTCTCGAGACGCAGGCGCCGGTAGCCCAGCTGCCGCGCGTCGGCCATCAGCTGCTCGAAGACACGACGACCGAACCCGCGCCCGCGCTGCGCGGGGTCGACGTAGAGGCGCTTCAGCTCACCCACGCCGTCGGCGACCGGCTTGAGCACGCCGATCGCCACGGGCGCGCCATCCACGGTCCCGAGGTAGACCCGGCCGGGATCGACGAGCAGCGCCGGCCCCTCGGCGATCAGGTCGGCATGGATCTGCTCCACCTCATCGGTCCCGAGGAGCACGCCGCAGTCCCGGGCGAGCAGCTCGACGAGGTCGTCGAAGTAGCGGCGCGCCAGATCGATGCAGGGCTGCGCGTCGGCGGGGTCCGTGATCCGCGTCAGGACGAGATCGCCCATACGGGGACTCTAGGTGTGGGACCGCTGCGAGCCAAGCGCGGCAGCGGCCCGTACGGTGTCGTCTCGCAGGTCCGGTGGATCGGGATCGAGCGGCACTGCACAGGGCCAGCAGGACTCGAACCCGCAACCCCCGGTCTTGGAGGCGACGTCGGCTCAGGGCGCGGCAACGTCTCACGGCCGGTCATCAGCGATCCATCGACAAGGATCTCGGACCACATGCAGCCGCAGAAGCGGCTGGCGTCATCGGAATTGGATGATCTCGACGTCGCCGAAGTCGAGGTTGTTCCAGTACCCGTCGGAAACGACGACCGGGACGCCGAGTCGCTGCGCAACGGCGATGCACGTGGCATCGGCGATGCTGAGCGCACCGGCGTTCCTGTCGGACACCCGATAGTCGTCGCAGAGCTCGATGTTCGCCGCGATCGCCTGCATATCGTCAGGCAGCACGGGCTCGACATGGAGGTTCCGCGACTCGAGGTACTGCAGGATCTCGCCTTGATCCATCGCGAATCCCCTCCGCCGACACGTCCGCAGCGTTTCCGCGACGGCGAGCGGCGTGGCGATGGCACGGCCGGAAGCGAGGATCACCTCAACCGTGTCCGACCCGACCTCGCCGAGCAGTCTCGCGACGAGCGCGGAGGCATCCAGCACCGGCCCTTCGCGCGGTTCGGTCACGCGAGGCCGAGCTTCTCGAGCGCGACCCTTCCACGCTCAGCCGAGCGGGCCTCGTCGAACACGGGACGCTCGAGACGGTCCGCGCTCGCAGCGTCGGTGGACGATCGCCAGGTAAGCAGATCCTCGACGCCATCGCCGGCGGCAAGAGCGGCCTGCGCGGCCTCCAGCTTCCGAGCGAGGGCCTCCGCCGGCTGCAGTGTGACCACCCCGTCGTCGCCGACAGTGACGATCACCTCACCGCCGTCGCGCATGCCACAGGCGCGGCGAATCACCGCAGGGAACACCACCCTGCCCCGATCACCGACAGTCAACCGATAGACGTTCACGCGCCCAATATACCGCACGCATCACGATTTCCCGCAAATCCGGGAATTTCCCGCATATGGTACGGCGCGCCTCTCCCACCCGCAGAGACCATGCCCCGGTCTTGGAGACGGGGTCGGCTTGACGCGCGACAACGACTTCCACGGCCATGTCCGCAACCCATCAGGAGGCCGCGGCGACCCTCGCGCTTCATGGCGGCGGAGCAAGACACCCACCAAGACGGGGCGAATCCGATGGGGCACAGCGCGCGGCGCACGATTGGCACACTACGCGGTGACCGGGAGGGGTCCCCCGGCTTACGGGTTCGCCACGGCTGCAGGCGGCTTCCACGTCCGCTGCACGAGGAAGGCGATCGGCACGTTCTCAGGGACCCACGCGAGGTTCGATCCGTCACACGGCGGCGGCTCCGGATAGGAGGGCAGGAAAACGGAAAAGGGGCCTGTGCTCCCAGCCGGACACGCAGACAGCACCGGGGTGACGGTCGGTCCGATGATGTACGAGTTCGACTGTCGCCAGACCCCGGAACTCGGCACCGTGTCGAGCTGCACGGTATACGGCTTGGTGCAGGGTTCGAATATGCCGCACCCCCCGAATCCGCCGCTGCTCAGTCCCCTCAAGGACCATTCACCGAATTGGGCGATCAGCGGCGCGCCGTAGAGGAACAGCCAGCCGGTCGGATTCAGCGGCGCCGGACTAGTCCCCGGCCAGGTCGCCGCATACGTCCCCGGCTGCGGCGTCGGCGATGCGGAGGCGAGGGCCTGCGCGAAGAACGCCGTCATGAAGTCGCTGGGTGTCGACTGCGCCGCGGGGGCATTTTGTGCCTGCCGGGGCCGTGCCGGTGGGAGCAGCGTGTAGCCGGTGTACTGCGGGCTGGCGAACGTCTGAACGGCGCTCGGGAGGCTCTGTGGATTATCTCCCCTCGCGTTCGCGTTGCGGAGCGCGGCGCCGGCGAAGCCGTCGGCGGGCGGCGCTGCGCCGTCCGGGTCACGCAGCGGGAACACCTGCGCCACGAGGGGTCCCGTGCAGACGTCCGAGTACGGATCCGTGACCAGTGGGAAGAGCAGCGAGCTGGGCTGATCGCCGAACGCCAGGAGGCAGTACGGGTTGGTCACAACGGCACCATTGTCGAGCGTGATGGGATGCCCCGTCGTCTCAGCGCAACTTGCGAAGGCCACGTTGTTCAATTCAGGGAGGTTCACGGCCCACGGCGAGAGGGACCGAGTGGCGCACTGGTTCTGGATGCCATCCGCGGTCAGCCACGTCGCGGACTTGCCGGGCTTCGCGAGTCCTCCCGGTATCGCCCGCACCGCGATGCTCTGCGCGCCGGCTCTGAGGTAGCCGAGCTCGTCCGTGTACAGCGAGTCGGGCATGGCCATCGCGAGGTTGTTCGAGAAGCCGCATACCGTCCCGGGCTGGGGGCTCACGCAGACGCCACCCACGACGCCGCTGGCGAGGATCTGCTGGTTCTGGGTCTGCCCGAGTGCGCCGTACGCCTCGCTCAGAAGCGTCGTCGCCTGGTACTCCAGCGCGCCCCAGTACGCCAGGTACGTCCGCAAGCGCTGCACCTGGAGCGGCGTCAGCGCGTGGTCGCTCGACGGGCCGCCCATGCCGGTGGGCTGCGTGTTCGCGACACTCGCGTACTGCTGATACAGCTGGTTCCAGGCGCCGCTGATGTTCGCGGCCGTCGATCCGAACAGCATCGTGTCGATCTGCTGCGCGCAGGCGGGCAGCTGCGCGAGCCACGTCTGCACGTCCTGGGCGACGCTCGGGTTGTTCTGGATCTGCAGCGCCTGGGCCGTCGTGTTGTGCGTGAGCAGCCATGCGTACTGCACCCATGCCGTCTGGATGTTCGCCGCGCACGTCGACACCGTCGCCTGCGCCACCTGCAGCTGCAGCTGCTGCACCTGCGTGCTGAGCTGGTTGATCTGCTGCGACACGCAGCTGAGCTGGTTCGACAGCAGCTGCTGGTTCGACGAGAGCGTGCTGCCGAGCGCCTGCAGCTGCTCCGCCGACTCGTTCTGGCTCGGGAACAGCATCCCCATCACGATCGAGCCGCCCGTGGTGCCGAGGACGTTCTTCAAGAGCGCCGACACGCCGACGATACCGAGGTTCTGCACCTGCGTCGTCGAGATCTGCGGGCCCATCGGGCCGAAGGCACTGAGCGAGAAGCCCGCCCCCGACGGCGCCGACCCGTTCGCCGTGCCGCTCATCGTCGCCGAGCACACCTGCCCGAGCGCCGCACCGGCCTGCCGCGCGGCCGGCGCCTTTGCCGACCACCGGGCCCGCCGATCCGGCCGCAGCGCATGGCGGACGTGCACGCCGCGCCGCGCCGACCACACCACGTGGTCGATCAGCGCCGCGTAGCCGCCCCGTGACTCCGCGGCCCGCAGGAGGCGATTCTCGTCGACGTGCCAGTTGCCGACGCGAAGGTGGTCGTCCGACGCGTCCACCGGGACGCCCAGCGCACGGCGGACCGCGCGCTTCGCCGCCGCGTAGCGCGCGCTGCTCCTGCCACCTGCCATCTGCCGCGCACTCGTCGACACGACATCCACCGCCACGACCGCGCGCCCGATCCCGCCCGCACCCACCAGTGCGGTCACGCGCCCGTCGAAGGCGTCGCCGCGCACGGTCCCACCGCGCACGGAGATCGTGAACGGTCCCGGCCCCCGTTCCTCCGCGATCCGGATCAGAGCCGTGCCCTCCGACGACGTCACCGCACTTCCGATCAGCGCCCCGGCGCGATTCTCCACCCGCACCCGTCCACCCGCGAGTAAGACCCCGGGAGCCGGCGCGACCCACACCCGAAGCGTCGACGCCCCCGCGCCGCCCTCGCCCGCAGCCGACGCCACATCCGCACCGCTCGCCGCCGCGGCCACGGCCATAGCGGCAAAGAGGGTGAAAACCGCAACGATGCGACGCACGAGCATTCGGGGACTCTACACCGCACCACGATCGGCGTCGGCAAGCCCGCCCACAGGGCCGGCAGGACTCGAACCTGCAACCCCCGGTTTTGGAGACCGGTGCTCTACCAATTGAGCTACGACCCTACTGCGCGGCAGGATAGCCGCACTCCGGCGGCCGGGGCCGCGCCGGCGCCTCCGGAGGGCGCTCGCACACGTGTGACAAGACGGTCGCTGCGGACGCGGTTCGGGGTTTTCCGCTGGATACAATCCTCGCGTCCGGAATAGCCCGGTCGGTACAGGAGGAACCCCCGTATGCGCCATCGTCTCTCGCGCCGCTTTGCGGTGCTCGCCACCGTCGCGGCCGTGTTCGCGATCGCCGCAGTCGGCGCCGTTGCCGGCACCGCCGCGATGAACCAGATCGACAACAACAACACCGCGACCCTGCCGTCGAAGAACCCGACGGACCTGAAGGCCGCGCAGGGCAAGGCATGGGCCTGGGGCATCCCCGGCTCGGCGCTCCAGCCCGACGCCGCCGAGGTCGTGAGCTGGGGCAACCCGGAGGTCTCGGGCGGCGGCAGCGTCACCATCGGCAAGATGACCCAGGACGACGCCGACAACGGCTACGTCACGGTCCGCGTCAAGTCGCTCGACACCGGCCTCGTCATCACCAACGCGATGGCCACCATCTCCGGCGGCCAGATGGGCGCCGTGCAGATCGTCAGCACCTCGATGTCGAAGGACGCCATGACCTACACGGTCAAGCTGAAGTTCCCCGGCATGGAGGGCACGGTCGGCCAGCTCAGCCTCAAGTGGTACACGGAGCAGCTCGCGCTCTAGCCCGCTGACGCAGACGGCCCGTCCCGGCGCGACCCGCCGGGGCGGGCCGTTTCGCGTTTCAGGGGCGCTCGGGGTCCCCCACGCCGATCTCGCCCGCCGCGAGCGCGAGCCCGATCGCCTGGAC
>CAIQOY010000361.1 GCA_903873565.1 uncultured Actinomycetes bacterium | reverse complement strand
GTCGCCGACGCCGGACTCGCCGACGTGGCCGGCCCGCGCACCGCGATCACCATCCACACCGGCGCCGGCGGGATCCCGGAGGGCGACGAGGAGGTGCTCCGCCGCCAGGGCGACCCGGGGCGGATGGGACCCCTCTACGTGCCGCTCGTCTCCGGCAACATGGCCGCCGCCAACGCCGCCATCAAGTACGGCGTGACGGGCCCGGTCACGGCGGGGGTGGGGGCCTGCGCGGCCGGCACCATCGCCGTCGCGGAGGGCTTCCACACGCTGCAGCGCGGCGACGTCGACCTGATGCTGGCCGGGGCCTCCGACGCGGCGCTGACGCCGTACCTGATGTCGAGCCTCGCCAACGCGGGCGCGCTCTCGACGGCCGAGGGCGAGCCCAGCACGCTGTCCCGGCCGTTTGACCGCGACCGCACGGGCTTCATCCCCGCCGAGGGTGCGGCGATGCTCGTGCTCGAGCCCCTCGACGCCGCGCAGGCGCGGGGCGCGCACGTCTACGCGGAGATCGCCGCGGTGGCCGTGACCTGCGACGCCTACCACGTGACCGCGCCCGACCCCGACGGGGCCGGCGCCGAGCTGGCCCTGCGCGGCGCGCTCGAGCGCTCAGGGATGACGGCGGCCGAGATCGGCGCCGTGATCGCCCACGGCACGGGCACCGCGCTCAACGACGCCAGCGAGGCCGCCGCGGTGGCGCGCGTCCTGGGCGCCGATGGACGCACCCCGAAGGTGACGGCCCCGAAGGCCGTCCTCGGGCACGGCCTCGGCGCGGCCGGCGCCTTCTCCGTGGCGATCGGCGCGCTCGTCGCCGACCGCGGTGAGGTGCCGCCGGTGATGAACCTCGACAACCCCGACCCCGCCTGCGCCATCGACCTCGTGCGCGGGGCGCCGGCGCCGCTCGAGCAGCCCGGGGTGATGGTCGACGCGTTCGGGTTCGGCGGGCAGAACGCCGTCATCGCGCTGCGGCGGACCTGACGATTCGCCGTCTCCGCGCCGGGCGGCGGCGCGAGCGCCGGTAGACTCAGGCCCATGCAGGAGATGGTCGTCTACGGCGTGTCGTTCGACATGGTCGGCAAGCAGCCGATCGTGCTGCTCAAGACCGCGATGGGCAACCGCTTCCTGCCGATCTGGATCGGCCATCCGGAGGCCGCCGCGATCCTCGCCAAGCTGCAGGACACGGAGACGCCCCGGCCGATGACCCACGACCTCTTCTCGACCGCGCTCGGCGAGCTCGACGCGTCGGTGGTGCGGATCAGCGTCGTCGAGATGCGCGACAGCACCTTCTTCGCCCGCGTCGTCCTGCGGAGGGGCAACGAGGAGGTCGAGCTCGACGCCCGGCCGTCGGACGCGATCGCCCTGGCCCTGCGCTCGAAGGCCCCGATCTACGCGGCCGACGAGGTGATCGCCGAGAGCGCGATCCAGATGGAGGACGAGGAGGCGGAGGCGGCGCAGTCCGACCCCGAGCAGCTCGTCGAGGACTTCAAGCAGTTCCTGGACGAGGTGCGCCCGGAGGAGTTCGGCGAGGACGGCTGATCAGGCGCCGCGCAGCCGCGCGACCTCGCGCAGCGTGGCGTCGATGATCGAGCGCCAGAGGACGGCGACCTCGTCGTTCGACAGCGGGCCCTTGTTGCAGCGCTGGAGGTACTGGGTGAGCCAGTCCTCGCGCGCCGGGTCGACCGCGTCGTAGCCCTGCTCGGCCTTGTAGTCGTGCAGCTTGCGCACCGTCGTGATGCGCTTGTTGAGCGCCTCGAGGATCGCGAGGTCCGTATCCGTGATCTGGTTGCGGAACTGCTCGACGATCGGGTCGCTGGACTGGTCGGACACGCGGCTTCCCTCCGGGCTGGACGCGCGGACCATACCGGAGGACGGGGGGCTAGGAGGCCAGCAGGTAGGCGAACGCGAGGCCGTTGTTGGCGGCGTGCAGCCCCACCGAGGGCCAGATCGAGGCGGTGCGCATCCGGAGCAGCCCGAGGATCAGCCCGAGGGCGAACAGGGTGGGGAAGGCGTCGGGCTGGAAGTGCGCCAGGCCGAAGGCGCCGGCGGAGCCGATCACGGCCGCGGCGCGGGCGAAGCGCAGGTCGAGGCGTTCGTACAGCAGCCCCCGGAAGTAGAGCTCCTCGGTGACGGAGGCCCCGATCACGACGCTGAGCGCACTGCAGGCGGCGGCGACGGCCGCCGCCGCCGTGCCGGGGAAGGGCCCGGGGTCGAGGTTCTGGGACTCGGCGCCGTGGAAGATCGGCTCGAGCAGGGCGGCGATCGCGAGCCCCGCGACGAGGCCGAGCGCGGCGAGGCCGATCCCGGGGAGGAGCGGCGTGCGCCGCAGCGCGAGCACCTCCCGGACGGGGCCGATGCGCCGCGCGACGAGGAGCGTGGCCGCCCCGAACACGACGTAGGCGCCGAGCACCACGGCCGCCTGGGGCAGGCTGTAGAAGGCCATCCGCTCCGGCAGCTCCACGAGCGACCCGACCACGGCGATGCCGAGCGTCGTGATCGCGAGCTGCATGACGATCGGCAGCGCGACGAGCAGCCACAGGAGCAGCCCCGCGGGCGGCGTGCGGGGCGCGCTCACGGCGCCCGCAGCCGGTCGGCGAGGTCCGAGAGCGCGCGGGGCAGCGCGCCGTCGACGGGGTAGCCGTCGCGCGGGACCTCGGTGACCCGTCCGTCGCGGATCGCGGGCACCGCGGCGAGCTCGGCGATGCCCTGGAGCGCCGCGTAGCCCGAGCCGCCGGGGTCGGCCGCGACCCACGCCCGCACGTCGAGGGCGGGGACCTGCTCCGGTGCCCAGACCGCGTCCTCCGCGAAGACGTTCTCGCCGCCGGCCGCCGCCACGGCCTGGCCGATCGGCGTGCCCGGCCCGTAGGCGGTGGCGCCGGGGCCCTCGATCAGGGTGCGCACGGGCGGCTCGCCCGCGAGGCGCTCCGCCAGCGCGGCGAGGCCGTCGGCGACGGAGCGGGCGACCGTCGCGGCCTCGGGTCCCCGGCCGACCGCGAGCCCGAGCTGGGTGATCGCCGTGGGGGCGGTGTCGAGCGGGGCGGCCCCGTAGCGGTAGAGCGGCGCCGCGGTGGCGGCGTCGATCCGGGCCGCGGCCTCGGGGCCGAGGGCGAGCGGCACGACCACGAGGTCGGTCGCGGGGTCGGCGGCCAGGTCCGCGGCGTCGGCGGGGGTCGCCTCGACCAGCGCGCCCCCGAGGCCGATCGTGCGCAGGACCGCCGTGGCGCCCGGATCGAGCGACACGACGCGGTCGGGGGCCGCGTCGAGCGAGACCGCGCCGCCGGCGGCGTCGACCGCCCGGGACGGGAAGGCGGCGTCCGTGCCCGTGGGCTCGTCCTTGAGGCCGCAGCCGGCGAGGGCGAGGGCGAGCACGACGAGGACGACGGCTGGGCCGAGACGGCGCACGCCGCCCATCGTACCGGGGCCCCGCGGGAGGACCGGGGAGGGCCCCGGCGAACCACCAAGGCGGTGAGGAGCGTCGACGTGGAAACCCCGCATGCAGCGAGCCCGCCCACCGGTACCGTCTCCGGCCACAGACCCGGTGATAGCGTGGAACGAGCGATGACCAGAGCGCGTGGAGCAGGAGGACGGCGTGCCTGAGGGTGTCGCACACGGCGTCGGCCGCCGCCGCCGCTCGCGCCGCCAGCGGCGCACCACGGGCCGGCGCGGCGCGTTCGCGACGACGTTCCTCGTGCTCGCGCTCCTGACCGCGCTCGGCACCGGGCTGCTCCTGTTCGGGGCGGCCCGCTACATGGGGGACCTGCCGACCCTCGACGCCATCAAGGCCCGCCAGATCGGGGCCAACTCGAGCGTCTACGACGGCGCGGGCGCCAGCCTCGGGGTGCTGGCCTCGGAGGAGAACCGCCAGCCGGTGGCCTCCGACGCGATCGCGCCGCGGATGAAGCAGGCCACGGTGGCGATCGAGGACCGCCGCTTCTACGACCACTCGGGCGTCGACGCGCGCGGCATCGTGCGCGCCGCCCTGCGCAACATCGCCGCCGGGCGCGTGGTCCAGGGCGGGTCGACCCTGACCCAGCAGCTGATCTCCCAGATCTACATCACGAAGGAGCGCACCTTCGACCGCAAGCTGCGCGAGGCGCTGCTCGCGATGCAGCTCGAGCAGCGCTTCACGAAGGACGAGATCCTCACCGCCTACCTCAACACCGTCTTCTACGGCAACAACGCCTACGGGGTGGAGGCCGCCGCCCAGACCTACTTCGCGAAGCCCGCGAAGGACCTCACGCTCCCGGAGGCGGCGCTCCTGGCCGGGCTGCCGCAGCTGCCCTCCTACTACGACCCGTACGCCAACCCCGATGCGGCTCTCGAGCGCCGCGCGCAGGTGCTCGCGGCGATGCGCGAGACCGGCGAGATCACGGCCGCGCAGGAGGCGAAGGCCAACGCGGCGCCGCTGAAGCTCAAGCGCGGCCGCGTCTACGGCAAGGTGCGCGAGTCGTTCTTCGTCCGCTACGTGGCCGACGAGCTCGCCTCCGACCCCGACTTCGGCGACGCGGCGGTGCGCGCCGGCGGGCTCCGCATCGAGACCACCCTCGACCCGCGGCTGCAGGCCCAGGCCCGGTCCGCGATGAAGACGATCCTGAAGACGCCCGGCGATCCGGACGCCGCGATCGTCGCGATCCGGCCCAGGACCGGCGAGATCGTGGCGATGGCCTCGACGCGCTACTTCCGCAAGGACCAGTTCGACCTCGCCTCGCAGGGCCGCCGACAGCCCGGCTCGACCTTCAAGACCTTCACGCTCGCCACCGCGGTCGAGCAGGGCATCGACCCGCGCGCGACGCGCTACATGTCGGCGCCCTTCTCCTGGCAGCCGGACCCCGAGTCGCCCGTCTGGCAGGTCGGCACCGCCGGCGGCGACTACGGCGGCGGCGTGACCCTCGAGAACGCGACCCTGGCCTCGGACAACACGGTCTACGCGCAGCTGGCGATCGACGTCGGGCCGGACAACATCGCCGACATGGCGCGGCGGCTCGGCGTGCGCGACTCGAAGCTCGTGCCCGTGCCCTCGATCACGCTCGGCTCCAGCGGCGTCTCGCCCCTGGAGATGGCGACGGCGTACGCCACCCTCGCCAACGGCGGCGTCTACAACCCCCCGACCGCCGTCAAGGCCGTCAAGGACGCCGACGGCAACGTGCTCGTCGGCCGCCGCGACCGCTCGGTGCGCGTGATCCAGGACGGCGTCGCCGCGGAGGTCACGCGCATCCTCGGCGAGAACATGTACGGGGGGACCGGCACGGGCGCCCGCACCACGGACGGCCGGCCGCAGGCCGGCAAGACGGGCACCACCGACGACCACACGGACGCCTGGTTCTGCGGCTACACCCCGGACCTCGCCGCCTGCGTCTGGATCGGCTACCCCGACGAGACGAAGCCGCTCTACAACGTCGAGGGCGTGGGCGCGGTGTCCGGCCCGACCCTGCCCGCCGACATCTGGCACCTGTTCATGGACGCGGCGCTCGCGGACGTGCCGCCGCGCGAGTTCCGGGCGCCCCGCCAGCCGGTCGAGTGGGCGACGTTCACGTCGCAGTTCGCGAACCGCATCGTCTCCAGCGTGACCGCCCCCGAGGTCTCCTTCGATCCGCCCAAGCCGAAGCCCGCGACGACCGCCGAG
>CAIQOY010000360.1 GCA_903873565.1 uncultured Actinomycetes bacterium | reverse complement strand
GGACCAGCTGCCGCAGGCCGCCCGCGACTACGTCGACTGGGTCGCCGAGCAGCTCGGCATCCCCGTCACCCTGGTCGGCGTCGGCGTGCGCCGCGACCAGGTGCTCGCGCCGCACGGCATGGAGGCCGTCGCGCGGGGCACGCGGTGAGGGTCCTCGTCGTCGGCTCGGGCGGGCGCGAGCACGCGCTCGCCTCGGCGATCGGGGCCAGCCCGCGCTGCGGGGAGCTGCACGCGGCGCCCGGCAACCCGGGCATCGCGCTGATCGCCACCTGCCACCCGGTCAAGGCCGACGACGTCGAGGGCCTGGTCGCGCTCGCCCGCGACATCGAGGCCGACCTCGTCGTGGTCGGGCCGGAGGCGCCCCTCGTCGCGGGCCTCGCCGACGAGCTGCGGCGGATCGGGATCCCCGTCTTCGGCCCGAACGCGGCCGCCGCGCGGGTCGAGGGCTCGAAGGCGTTCACGAAGCAGCTGCTCGAGGCCGCCGGCGTCGACACCGCCGAGGCCTTCACCGTCACGGACCTGGCCGGCGCGCGGATCGCGATCCAGCGCCTCGACGGCCGCTGCGTGGTCAAGGCCGACGGCCTCGCGGCCGGCAAGGGCGTGATCGTCTGCGACGATGCGGCCGAGGCGGAGGCCGCGGCCGCGGAGCTGCTCGGCGGGTCGCTCGGCGAGGCCGGCCGCGTGCTGGTGGTCGAGGAGCGGATGGACGGCCCCGAGCTGTCGGTGCTCGCGCTGTGCGACGGCGAGCGCGCCGTCGCCCTGCCCTCGGCGCGCGACTACAAGCGGATCGGCGAGGGCGGCACCGGCCCCAACACGGGCGGCATGGGGGCGATCTCGCCGGCCCCGGGGGTCTCCGACGAGGAGGCGCGCGCGATCGTGGAGACGGTGCACAAGCCGATCCTGCGCGAGCTGATGAACCGCGGCGTGCGCTTCTCGGGCTGCCTCTACGCGGGCCTGATGCTGACCGCCACCGGCCCGCGCGTCCTCGAGTTCAACGTGCGCTTCGGCGACCCCGAGACCGAGGCCGTGCTGCCGCGGCTCGGCGAGGACCTCCTGCCGTGGCTGCTCGCCTGCGCGACCGGCGACCTCGAGGAGCGCGAGATCGCGACGATCCCGGGCAGCGCCGTCACCGTGGTGCTCGCCTCGCGGGGCTACCCCGCCTCGTCGGAGAGCGGCGTCCCGATCCTCGGCGTGCCCGAGGCGGGGGCCGAGCGCGACGCGATCGTCTTCCACGCGGGCACCGCCGTCCAGGACGGCGCGCTCGTCACCGCTGGCGGGCGCGTGCTCGCCGTGACGGCGCGCGGCGCGGACCGCGCGGCCGCGATCGCCGCGGCCTACGCGGCCGCCGACCGGATCCGCTTCGACGGCCTGCAGCGCCGCGCGGACATCGGCTCGGAATCGCAGGGCTGACGGCGCCTCCCGTCACCCGTATGAACGGATCCGTATGATCCGTTCATACGACCGTGCGCCTCCCGTGTTTTTCCGCGAGCCCCGCGTGCACGGCGATCGCGCACCCTGAGGAGGCGATGGCGATGACCGAACTGCACCGGCCGAGGCGGATCCTGCGGCAGCCGCGGACGACGCGGCGCGTGACCCTCAACGTCGACGAGGC
>CAIQOY010000359.1 GCA_903873565.1 uncultured Actinomycetes bacterium | reverse complement strand
GCTCCTGCTCGCCGATCCCAAGCTGGCCCGGCGCTTGTCCGACGCCCGCCACCCGCTCAAGCAGCGGCTCGACCGCGACGGGATCCGCACGCGGCTCGCGGGCCTCGACCTCGAGGGCCTCGCCGTGGGTGCCTGGCGCCCGATCAGCCCCCGGGAGCTCGAGAAGCTGCGGCTCGCGGCACGGCTGCCGCCCCGGGCGGGCTAGCCGGTCACCGGCTCGGAGGACCCGTCGGCGCCGGTCGGCCGGTCCGGGATGGGGAGCGTCACGCGGATCCGCTTGGTGGCCGCCACGCCCTTCACGCCCCCCGTGACCGGCGTGATCGAGACGCGCCACGTGGCCGCCGCCCGCAGGCGGATCGTGCAGCGCGCGGTCCGCCGCGCATCCTGCGCGCGAACCTCGATCTCGCAGGTCCCGCGCACGATCCGCGCGGTCCGCGCTGCCGACGCGCCCGTCTCGGGCGTCGCGCTGATCAGGTAGGTCGTATCGGGAGCGGCCGCGAACGTCGCGACGATCGCGGTGGTCGTGCGGCGCCCGTCGGACCACCTGATGCCGCTCGGCGTCATCGTCGCGGCCGGGGCCGGACTCGTGGCCTGGGGTGCGGACGCGGGGGTCTCCGTCGCAGCGTCCGACGACCTCGGGGTCGTGGGGGCAGGGGGGGCCTCGGGCGTCACGGCGGCGGACGGCGCGGACGCCGCGCTCGTGCCGACCGAGCTGGAGGCGGTGGCCGTGAACGTGTAGGCGGTGCCATTCGTCAGCCCGGTGATGTCGCAGCTGCCGGCGGCGCCGGTGACCGTGCACGTCCGCGACGGATCCTCGACGGCCTGCACGATGTACGAGGTCGGAGTGCCGCCGCCGCCCGCACCCCGGCTGACCGTGATCGTCACCCGTCCATCACCGGCCACCGCGGTCGGGGCCGCCGGGGCGTCGGGCGCACACGGGGACGTGGCGTGCTGAGCGGTGAGGAACGGGTAGGTGCTGCCGTCGCAGATGCCCCAGACCGCCGTGGCGCTCCAGCCGTTGGCGATGTCCCAGCTCGCGGCGGTGTAGGTGGACCGCGTCCGGGCCTGCACGGTGGTGAGACCGGTGCCGAGGTTGTCGGCGCTCGTGGCGCGGTTGCTGGTCTGGGTGTCCCAGAACGCCCCGTTGACCGTCAGGTTCGCGGTGTACGTGGTGCCGGCAGATTGCGATGCGAGCAGTCCTCCGGTGGTCCCTATCGTCGTGAAGCAGCCCATCATTCCGTAGCACTGCGACCGTGTGCCCGTTCCGCCGGTGACGGCGCCGCTGGAGAACGATCGGGCGATCGTCACGCTGTAGCTGCCGCCGCCCACGTCAACGAAGCCGACGAGGCCCGCTACGCCCTCGTACCCGACGCCGCCGGTGACGGCCCCCGTGGCGTACGAGTCGGAGATCTCAGCGGGGAGGTTGCCGAAGGAGCTTCTCGCCTTGCCCACGAGCCCGCCGACCGACCCCTCGGAGACGGTCACCGTGCCACTGGAGGAAGACCGGCGGATGATGGCCTCGGCCACCCATCCGACGAGGCCGCCCGCGAGGTTCCGGGCCGTGACGTTAACGGACGAGTGCACGTTGGTGATCGTCGTGGGGCGATCGGCGAGGCCCACCAGTGCACCCACCCCGGTCGAGCCGGGGACGTTGACCGTGCCCGCCAGCCGGATGTTCTTGATCTCCGCCCCGCCGTCGGTGTAGCCGAACAGCCCGAGATACGAGCCGTTGGTCGTGATGCTGAGCCCGGTGATCGCGCGGTTGTCGCCGTCGTACTCGCCCTTGAACGGAGACGCACCCGTTCCGAGCGGTGTCCATTCCCCGCTCAGGGCGATGTCCTGGGTCTGGCGGTAGGCGCAGTAGCGGTTAGCCCCGGTGGCGACGGCCGCGAGGTGCGCCTGCGTCGCGACGCGGTACGGATCCGCGCTGGTGCCGGCACCACCGCCGAAGGATCCCGCAGTGCCTGAGCACGATGTCACGGCGGCGGCGGCGTCTCCCGGCCATGGCGACACGATCGCGATGATGGCAACCAGTACGAGCGCTCGGAGTGGGAGCATCGTGAACGCGTCATTCATCGCCGGGGGGATCATTGCATCATCGATTGCGAAGGGGCTACCGGCGGGTGCCAGGGGAGCGCACTGAGGAAGCCACGGGCTAGCCTTCGTCCCATGGGTCGCGGATTCGTCGCCGTCACGGAGCTCGAGGTGCGTCTGCCCGGCTCCGCCACGCTCAAGGACCGCCGCAGCGCGCTCGCGCGGCTGCGCAGCGGCCTCGCCGAGCGCTTCGGCGCCAGCGTCGCCGAGGTCGGCGACCTCGATACGCCGCAGCGGGGGGCCCTGCTCGTGGCCTCGGCCCAGCAGACACAGGCCGACTGCGACGCCTTCCTGCAGCGGCTCGAAGGCTGGCTGGAGGAGCGCGAGGTCGAGGTCGGGATCCGGCAGACCCGCTCCGTGACGCCGGGGGACCTCGAGTGAAGCGCGGCGGCAAGGAACGGGGGCGGCGCATCGACGGCCTCCTGCGGGAGGTGATCGGGGAGCGCATCGCCCGCCTCAACGACCCGCGCCTGCGCAACGTGACCGTCGTGGAGGTGCGGGCCTCGAAGGACACGGCCGTCGCCGACGTCTTCGTGCAGCTGCACGGCACCGAGAAGGCCCAGGCCGGCGCGCTCGAGGGGCTCGAGGCGGCGCGCCCGGTCCTGCAGGGCGCGATCAACGCGGAGCTGAGCCTCCGCAACACGCCCGTCCTGCGCTTCGTCCATGACGAGTCCGTCGACCGCGCCCAGCGGATCGAGGAGCTCCTGCGCGACAACCCGCCCGTCCTGCCGCCCGAGGAGCCGGCGTGAGCGGCACGATCGCCGAGGCCGCGGCGCTCCTGCGCGCGCACTCGCGGATCGCCGTGGCCTGCCACGAGGGGCCCGACGGCGACGCGCTCGGGAGCCTCGTCGGCTGCGGCCGGACGCTGGCCCGGAACGGCTGGGACGTGGCCCTGTGGGCGCCGGGCGACGCGGCGCTGCCCGACGACTACGCGTGGCTCGGCTACGACGACCTGCGCCGCGACCCGCCGGGCGACATCGGCGAGCGGCTGCTCGTCGCCCTCGACTGCGGCTCGGCGGAACGGCTCGGCACCATGGGCACCGAGGTCGCGGCCATGGCCGCGGCGACCCTGAACATCGACCACCACGGCGACAACACGCTGTTCGCCGACGTCGACGTCGTCGACCCCCAGGCCGCCTGCACGACGATCCTTGTGCATCGCCTGCTCGAGGCCCTCGACCTGCCGATCGACCTCGACACGGCCACGGCGCTCTACGTGGGCATCGTCACCGACACCGGGCGCTTCATGTACGCGAACGCCGACGCCGACTGCCACCGCGTGGCCGCCGCGCTCCTCGAGCGCGGCGTCGAGGTGGACGAGGTCTTCCGGCGGCTGTACGAGGGACGCCCGGCGGGCCGCGCGCTGCTCCTCGGCCGCGCGCTCTCGCGCCTCGAACTGCGCCTCGGCGGGCGCCTGGCGGCGACTTGGCTGACCATCGCGGACCTCGACGAGACCGGTGCCGCCGAGGCCGACTCCGAGGGCGCGATCGACCACCTGCGGGCGATCCGCGGAGTGGAGGTGGCGGCGCTCGTGCGCGAGCCCCGGTCGGGCGGCGGCGCGGTCCAGAAGTGCTCGCTGCGCAGCGCCGACCCCGCGATCGACGTCTCGCGGATCGCCCACGCCGGCGGGGGCGGGGGGCATCCGATGGCGGCCGGCTTCTCCCTGGAGGGCACGGCGGCCGACGCCATCGCGCTCGTCGAGCGGGAGCTCGGCGGTGCCTGAGGCGGCGCCCGCCGGCGTCGTCCTCCTCGACAAGCCCGCCGGCCTGAGCAGCTTCGCCGCGCTGCGGCCGCTGCGCGGCCCCTACGGCCGGCGGCTCGGCCACGCCGGGACGCTCGACCCGTTCGCCACCGGGCTCCTGCTCGTCCTGACCGGGCGCGCGACGCGCCTCGTCGACCACCTGCATGGACTCGACAAGGCCTACACGGCGCAGGTGCGCTTCGGCGTCGAGTCAACGACGGACGATCCCGAGGGCGACCTGGCCGAGACCGGTCAGGCCACCGACGAGGCCGCCGTGCGGGCCGCGCTGCCGGCCCTGACCGGGACGATCGAGCAGGTGCCGCCGGCCGCGAGCGCCGTGCACGTGGACGGGGAGCGCGCGTACCGGCGGTTCCGGCGGGGGGAGGCCGTTACCGTGCCCGCACGCACCGTGACCGTCCACGCCCTCGACCTGATCGGCTTCGACGCCGACGCGCAGACCGCCGAGCTCGAGGTGGTCTGCGGCAGCGGCACGTACGTGCGCAGCCTCGCCCGCGACCTCGGGCGCGCCGTCGGCGCAGGCGCGCACCTCACCGCGCTGCGCCGCACCCGGATCGGCCCCTTCGACGTGGCCGACGCCGTGGCGCCCAATCTGGTCGGCGCCGCCGCGCCCGCCACGCTCGGGTGGCGTCCCGCCGCGGCGATCACGGGCGACCTCCCGCAGGTCGTCCTCGACGCGGACGGGGCCCGCGCCATCTCGCACGGGCGGAGCGTGGCCTGCGGCGCATCGGGCCCCGTCGCCCTGCTCGACGGCGACGGGACGCTGCTCGCGCTGGCCGACGCCGCCGACGGGGCGGCCCGGCCGCGCGTCGTCCTGGAGGCCGCGTCGTGACCGAGCGGCAGATCTTCCAGGGGATCGGCGACATCACGCCCGGGCGTCGCGCCGTCGCGCTCGGCACGTTCGACGGCGTCCACCTCGGCCATCGCGCGGTCGTCGAGGCCGCCGTCGCCGCCGCCGTGCGCCACGACGCCACGGCCTGCGCCGCCACCTTCCACCCGCGCCCCGTCACCGTCCTGCGCCCCGGCACCCCGCCCAACACGCTCGCCGGGGTGGCGCTGCGCACGCGGCTCCTGCTCGAGGCCGGCGCCGCCGAGGTCGCGCTCCTGCGCTTCGACCGCACGCTGGCCGCCATGGGGGCCGAGCAGTTCGTGCGCGAGGTCCTCGTCGACCGGCTCGGGGCGGTCGCGGTGGCCGTGGGGCGCGATTTCCGCTTCGGCAACGACCGCGCCGGGGACGTGGCCCTGCTCGAGCGGCTCGGCGCCGAGCTCGGCTTCGAGGTCGAGGCGATCGAGCTGCTGGGGTCGGACGGCGAGCGGATCTCCTCGTCGCGGATCCGCGGCCTGATCGCCGAGGGGCGGGTCGACGAGGCCGCGGCGCTGCTCGGCCGCCCGCCGAGCGTCGAGGGCACCGTGCAGCACGGCGACAAGCGCGGCCGCGAGATCGGCTTCCCGACGGCCAACCTCGGCGTCGTGCCGGGGCAGCAGCTGCCCGCCGAGGGCGTCTACGCCGGCTGGGCGCTCGTGCCGCCGGGCGAGACCCGCTACCCCGCCGCCATCAGCGTGGGCCGCAACCCGCACTTCGGCGACGTCGATGACCTGCGCATCGAGGCGCACCTGCTCGACTACGCGGGCGACGAGCTGTACGGGACGCCGCTGCGGGTGGAGTTCGCCTCGATGCTGCGCGTCCAGGAGGTCTACGACGGCGTCGAGGCCCTGATCGCGCAGATCCAGCGCGACGTGGCGGAAACCCGCAGGCGGCTCGCCGTCTAGGCGCTAGCGTGGGCCCCGTGCGCCGTCTGCTCGTCGCCCTCCTCCTGGCCCTCGCCGCGCCCCTGCCGTCCGCGGCGGCGGCCACGCCCCGCATCATCGGCGGGGAGCCCGCGGCGCCGGACCAGTGGGGCTTTGCCGTGGCTCTGACCACCGACTACGGATCCCAGTTCTGCGCCGGCTCGCTGGTGCAGCCGCAATGGGTCCTGACCGCCGGCCACTGCCGGATCTACGCGGCGAGCGCCATGCGGGTCGTCGTCGGCCAGCCGGACCTGCGCCAGCCGAGCCAGGGCAGCGAGGTCGTGCGGATGATCCGCCATCCCGACTACCGGATGGTGGTGCCCGGGGCGCCCCGCAACGACCTGATGCTGATCCGCCTCCGTGACCCCGTCGCGGCGCCGCTCGTCGCGCTCGCGGACGAGCGGCCGGCCACGGGTCAGGTGCTGCGCGTGGCGGGCTGGGGATCGACCTCGTACAACCGAGCCGACGACTCCTTCGGGCCGAGCAGTCCCGTGCTGCGCGACACGACCGTCCGCGTCCGCTCGACGGACACCTGCGTGGCCGACTACGGCGCGGGCGTGTTCATCCCACAGGACATGGTCTGCGCGAGCCTGCCACGTCAGGATGCGTGCGCGGGCGACAGCGGGGGACCACTCGTGCAGGGCCGTGGCGCCGAGGTCCGTCTGGTGGGCGTCGTCTCGTGGGGCACGGGCTGCGCGCTGCCCGGCTATCCGGGCGTGTACGCGCTCGTGAGCAGCCATCGCTGCTGGATCAACGGCACGACGCTGCCGCCCAGGGCGCCGGTCCAGCTCGTCGCGGCACCCGCTGACGGCACGCTCGAGGTGGAGTGGGCGTGGACGAGGCCCTGCGACACGGCGCCCGAGCCCGACGGCTACCGGGTGCGGGTCGCCGAGACCGGTCAGGTGGTGGATGTCGCCGCCACCCTGCGCCGGGCGACGATCACCGGGCTGGTCAACGGCCAGGCCTACACCGTCAGCGTGACCGCCCTCAACGGCAACGGGGAGAGCACGCCCGCCACGACCACCGGGGTGCCCGCAACCGCGCCGCTGGTCGTCACCGGCGCCGCCTGGACCGGCCTCGGGACCGCCGAGCTGACGGTCGATGTGCCGCCGCAGGTTGAGGCCCTGCGCCTGCGCAGCACCGCGACCCGGGGCACGCGCGCGATCCTCGGACCGTGGACGGAGCTGGCCCCGGATGGTGCCGCCCGCCGCCTGCGGATCCCCGTCGACGGCCTGCCCGCGGAGGCGCTGCGGCTGCGGCTCGAGGTGGAGCGCGGCGGCCTCGTCGTGCCGACCCGCAGCGCCGCGCTCGAGCGCCCCATCCGGCCGGCCCTGATCGGCAAGGTGCGCATCACGGGCACGGCAGCCGTGGGGCGCCGCGTCGCCTGCGAGATCGGCCGCTGGACGGGCACCCGCCCCCTCGTCGTCGCACGAAACTGGCTGCGCGACGGACGCGCGATCCGCGGTGCCACCGGGCGCTCGCTCGGGCTCGGCGCGCAGGACGAGGGCGCCGACCTGCGCTGCCGCGTGACCGTGACCGGCCCCGGAGGCACGACCCGCGCCACCAGCGCCCCTGTCGCGGTCGCGGGCTAGCCGACCGCGTCGGCGTCGGGCACGGCGTGCCGACGGGCGACGCCGTCGACCTGCGCCGCCTCGGCCACGGCCAGGGCGACGTTCTCGACCACCCGGCGGTTGAAGACGCTCGGCACGATGTACTCGGGCGCGAGCTCCTCGGGGGTGATCACGTCGGCGATCGCCTGCGCCGCGGCCAGCTTCATGCCCTCGGTGATGCGGCGCGCACGCACGTCGAGCGCCCCGCGGAAGATGCCCGGGAAGGCGAGCACGTTGTTGATCTGGTTGGGGTAGTCGCTGCGCCCCGTGGCCATCACGGCGGCGATGCCCTCGACGGCCTCGGGCAGCACCTCCGGCTTGGGGTTCGCCATCGCGAACACGATCGGATCGGGCGCCATCTCCCGCACCATCTCCGGGGTGATCACGCCGGGACGGGAGACGCCGATGACGACGTCGGCGCCGCGCAGGGCATCGGCCGGGCCGCCGGTCAGCCCGAGCGGGTTGGTGCGCTCGGCGTAGGCGCGGAGCGTCGCGTCGAGGCCGGGCCGATCGCGGTGCACGATGCCGTCGACGTCGACCCCGACGATGTGGGTGGCCCCGGCGGCGAGCAGCATGTCGGTGATCGCGGTGCCGGCCGCGCCGGTGCCGATCACCGCGATGCGGGCGTCGGCCAGCTCCTTGCGCACGACGCGCAGGGCGTTGCTCAGGGCGGCGAGGACGGTCACGGCGGTGCCGTGCTGGTCGTCGTGGAAGACGGGGATGTCGACGGCCTCCTGCAGGCGCCGCTCGATCTCGAAGCAGCGGGGCGCGGCGATGTCCTCGAGGTTGATCCCGCCGAAGCCCGGGGCGAGCGCCGCGGCGGCGCGCACGATCTCGTCGACGTCGGTGGTGTCGAGGCAGATCGGCCAGGCGTCGACGCCGGCGAACTCCTTGAACAGCATCGCCTTCCCCTCCATCACCGGCAGGGCCGCCGCGGGACCGATGTCGCCGAGGCCGAGCACGGCGGTGCCGTCGGTGACGACGGCGATCGCGTTGCCCTTGGCGGTCAGGTTCCAGACCCGGTCGGGGTCCTCCGCGATCGCCTCGCAGACGCGCGCGACGCCCGGCGTGTAGGCCATCGAGAGGTCGTCGCGGGTGCGGATCGGCACCTTGCCGGCCATCTCGATCTTGCCGCCCTTGTGCATCAGGAAGGTGCGGTCGGAGACGCTCACCACCCGGATGCCCTCGATGGCGCGGATCGCGTCCACGACGCGGCGGCCGTGCTCCTCGTCGGCGCAGAGCACGCTGATGTCGCGCACGACGTGGCCCGCGTCGACCCGCACGAGATCGATCGCGCCGAGGATCGCGTCCGCCTCGCCCACCGCGGCGGCCACGAGGGCGAACTGCCCGGGCTCGTGCGGGATGACCGCGCGGATCGTCAGGCTGTACGACGCGGAGTGGTGGACGGCCACGCGCCCAGCGTAGCGTGGTCCCGGCCGACTACCCTCCAGCGCATGGTGAAGAAGGCCTCCGAACTCGACCTCGGCGACGGGCCCGCGCGCGAGTCGCGGCTGTTCCTCGTCGACGGCAACTCGCTGGCCTACCGCGCCTTCTTCGCGCTGCCCGAGGACTTCGCCACCAGCGAGGGCTTCCCGACCGGTGCCCTGTTCGGGTTCGCGAGCATGCTCATGAAGATGCTGCAGGACTACCGCCCCCAGGGCGTCGTGGTCTGCTGGGACGAGAAGCCCACGGAGCGGCTCGCGCTGCACGAGGGCTACAAGGCCTCGCGGCGGCCGACGCCCGAGCTGCTGAAGGAGCAGCGGCCGCACTTCCCCGAGCTCGTGGACGCCTTCGGCTACCGCAACCTTTCGGTGGAGGGGCGTGAGGCCGACGACGTGATCGGCACGCTGACGCGGATCGCCGACGAGCGCGGGGTGCCCACCTGCGTCGTCTCCACCGACCGCGACGCCTTCCAGCTGGTCTCCGACCGGGTCTGCCTGATGATGACGCCGCGCGGCATCTCCGAGGTGCTCGTCTACACGCCGGAGCGCGTGGCGGAGCGCCTCGGCGTGCCGCACACGGCGGTGCCCGACCTGATCGGCCTCAAGGGCGACACCTCGGACGACATCCCGGGCGTGCCCGGCATCGGCGACAAGACCGCGGCCGACCTGCTGGCGCGCTTCGGCACACTCGAGGGCGTCTACGAGCACATCGACGAGATCTCCGGGCCGAAGCGCAAGCAGAGCCTGCTCGAGCACCGCGAGGACGCCTTCCGCTCGCGCGAGCTCGGCACGATCGTGCGCGACATCCCCGAGCTGGCGGACTTCGACCCGGCGGCGGAGATGGATCGGCCGCCCGACCGCTCGAAGCTGGCCGAGCTGTTCCGGCGCTGGGAGATGCACAACCTCCTGCGCCGGCTCGAGGACCTCGACGAGAGCCTGCCGGCGCTGACCCTCGAGGGCGCCGCCCAGGCGCCGCAGGGCCCGGTGGAGCGCGGTCAGGGCGCGGACCTCGGGGAGCTCGAGGCGCTCCTCGCCGACGCCGAGGAGGCGGGCATCGCCGTCCACGAGGGCCTCTGCGCGATCGCGGTGGAGGGGGCCACGCGCGTCGTGCCGGCGGACCTGCCGGGGCTGGCGGCGCTCCTCGACGGCCCGGCCCTGATCGCCCACGACGCCAAGCGCGCGCTGCGCGCCCTCGGGGCGGAGCGGGTGGCGCCCGCCTTCGACACCGCGCTCGCCGCGTACCTGCTCGACCCCGGCCGCTCCGGCTACGCGTTCGACGACCTGCTGCGCGAGCACGCGCTGCGCGTCGACGCCGAGGGCGAGGGGGCGGACGCGGTGCGCGAGGCCGTCGGCGCGCGCCTCCTGCGACCGAAGCTGACGGAGCGCCTGCGCGAGCGGCGCCTCCTGGGCCTGCTCGCCGATCTCGAGCTGCCGCTGGTGCCGGTCCTCGCCGAGATGGAGCGGGTCGGCATCGCGATCGACGCGGAGCTCCTCGGCGCGATCGCCGACCGCTGC
>CAIQOY010000358.1 GCA_903873565.1 uncultured Actinomycetes bacterium | reverse complement strand
GCCTCAGCCCGGCGACGGTGCGCCGGCGGCTGGCCGCCGCCCGCTCGCTCCTGCGCCACCGCACCCGCGAGGGCGCCCGCGAGGCGGGCGTGCGCGACGTGCCGCTCCCGAAGGCGCCGCAGGCGCCCCCGCACGCGCTCACCGCGGAGCAGGCGATCGCGCTCTGCGAGCACCCCGGGCCCGACCCGCTGGGGCTGCGCGACCGCGCCGTCCTCGAGCTGCTCTACGGGGCCGGGCTGCGCGTGTCGGAGCTGTGCGGGCTCCGGCCCGGCGACCTCGACGCCGAGGCGGGCCTCGTGCGCGTGCTCGGCAAGGGCGGCCGCGAGCGGGTGGTGCCGACCGGCGGGCAGGCCGTCAAGGCGGTCGAGCGCTATCTGGCCCGCGGCCGCGCGCACCTCGGGCGCCGGCAGGAGGTCGACGCGCTGCTGGTCAACAACCGCGGCGGGCGCCTGACCCGGCGCGGCGTCTTCCTGATCGTGCGCCGCCACGCCGAGCCGCTCGGGCTGCCCGACTGGGTCGGGCCGCACGCCCTGCGCCACGCCTTCGCGACGCACCTGGTGGAGGGCGGCTGCGACCTGCGCACCGTGCAGGAGCTGCTCGGGCACCAGCGCATCGCCACCACCGCGATCTACACGCACGTCGCGGGCACGCACCTGCGCGAGACGTTCCTGGCGGCGCACCCGCGCGCCCGGGCGGCGTAGGCGCGTAAGGCGTGCGCATCCGTGTGACCCCGGTCAGGCGCGGTGCGTCGCCGACCCGGCCTCCCCGCGCAGCATCGGCGCATGGTTCCCGAGTACCGGCAGCACGCGGACGTCCGCGTGCGAGGGCGACGCGTTCCGCGGGAGGCCGTGCTGCTCGCGATGCGGCAGCCCGATCGGTTCGAGGTGCAGAGCCCGGGTGACCGGGATGAGCGCTATCGCGCCACGCGCGTCTTCGGCCGGCGCGAGCTGACCGTCATCTGGCGGGATGCCGGGACGCACGCCGTCGTCATCACGGCGTGGTGGCGGCCCGCCCGAACCCGGAGGCGACGATGAGCATGCACTACGATCAAACCGTGACGGTCAGCGCGTACACCGTGCCCGACGACGGGATCATCATGATCACCATCGCCCCGGGAGAGGTCGACATCTCCGAGGAGGTCGAGCCCTGCATCGCGGTGGTCGATCTCGACGCGGAGGAGCGGGTGCTCGGCATCGAGGTGCTTGACCGATCGCACTTCGACCTCGCCGCCGTCGCGGCGACGTACGGCATCGCCGACCTCGTCCCCGAGATCGAGGCGGCGATCGCGGCCGCGAAGCCGGGGCCGTAGCCCGCGGCGGCTAGGCTGCGGGCATGCCCGAGCTGCCCGAGGTCGAGACGGTCCGGCGAAGGCTCGCACCGCACGTCGAGGGCCGTACGATCGAGGCGGTGGAGGTGCGCGACCCCCGCCTCGTCGGCGGCGACGACCCGCGGCGGGTGGAGCGGCGGCTGCGCGGGCGCCGTGTGCGCGCGCTCGACCGGCGCGGCAAGTACCTGCTGTTCCGGTTCGACGGCGACGAGACCCTGATCTCGCACCTGCGCATGACCGGCAACTGGCTGATGCCCGCGGCGGGCGAGCCGCCGCACACCCGGGCGGCGCTGGTCCTCTCAGACGGCACGGCGCTCTGGTACGCCGACGCGCGGCGCTTCGGCACCTGGGACCTGCTCGCGGACGACGCGGCGGAGGCCTACCTCGCGGCGCGCCTCGGCCCCGAGCCGATCGGCCCGGGCTTCGACGGGACGGTGCTGCGCGACGCCTTCCGCGGGCGGCGCGCGCCGGTCAAGGCGCTCCTGCTCGACCAGCGCCTGGTGGCCGGCATCGGCAACATCTACGCCGACGAGGCCCTCAATGCCGCGCGCATCCACCCCGACACGCCTGCGGGCCGGCTGCGGCGGCCGCAGCTCGACCGGCTCGCGGACGAGGTGCGGTCCGCGCTCGAGGAGGGGATCCGCTCGCAGGGCTCGTCGATCCGGGACTTCCGCTCGCCGGAGGGCGGCTACGGGTCGATGCAGGAGCGCTTCCGGGTCTACGGCCGCGACGGCGAGCCCTGCCCGGCCTGCGGCACGGAGATCGTCAAGACGCGCAGCGCGGGGCGGGGCACGCACATCTGCCCGGCCTGCCAGCCGCGCCCGCGGCGGCGGGGAATGCGCCGGGCCCCGGGGGCGTTGTCGGGGGCATGAAGAAGGTCGAGTTCTACTCCGCGGACTGGTGCCCGTTCTGCATGCGCGCGAAGGCGCTGCTCGACGCGCGGGGCATCGCGTACGAGGAGATCAACGTCGACCGCATCCCGGGCTTCCGGGAGAAGCTCGTCGAGATGACGGGCCGGATGACGATCCCGCAGATCATCATCGACGGCGAGCCCGTCGGCGGCTACGACGACATCGCCGCGCTCGACCGCAACGGCGAGCTCCTGCCGCTCGTCCAGGACTGAGCCCGGTGCCCGGCGCGTCCTACGCGACCGAGGCGATCGTGCTGCGCACCTTCCGGACCGGCGAGGCCGACCGCGTCGTGCACCT
>CAIQOY010000357.1 GCA_903873565.1 uncultured Actinomycetes bacterium | reverse complement strand
CCCTCGTCGAGGTGGGCGAGGATGACCTGCAGGAGCGCCTGCACCTGGCCGTCGGCGCTCGGCGTGGAGATGCCCACGATCCGCTGGCCGTCGACCACCATCGCGGGCGAGAGGGTGTGCACCGGGCGCTTGCCGCCCGCCGCCGCGTTCGGGGATCCGGGATCGCGCGAGAAGGACAGCATCCGGTCGTTGAGGAAGAAGCCGCCGCCGGGCACCCACGTTGCGCAGCCGAAGCTGTCGAACACGCTGATCAGCATCGAGACCACGTTGCCCTCGCGGTCCGCGGTGGTCACCGACGTCGTGTGGTTGTAGCCCTTGGCGTGGTCGACGCGGCTCGCGCGCTCCCCGATCGGGATCGCGTCCGCCAGCTCCATCAGGGCCAGGTCGGCCCCGTCCTCGGTGATGCGGTCGCGGTAGGCGAACGCGCCTGCGATCGCCTCGACCGCGCGGTGCTGGGCCGCCGGCGAGCGGTCCGACGGCGCCTCGGCCGCGAGGCGCCGCAGCGCCATGGTCAGCAGCATCGCCTGCGAGGAGGGCGGCTGGGCCAGCACCGTCACGCCGCGGTAGTCGACGGGCACGGGCTCGCGGATCACGCTCGCGTGGCCGGCGAGGTCCTCGAGGGTCATCACGCCGCCCTCGCGCGCCACCGCGGCCACGATCGCCTCCGCGACCGGCCCCGTGTAGAAGGCCTCCGGCCCGCGCTCGATCACCCCGCGCAGGGTGGCCGCGGTCTCCGGCAGGCGCACGATCGCGCCGACGCCGTCGGGCCGGGCCGCGACCCACGGCGAGACGTCGGCGCCGCCCCGAGTCAGACGCGCCTCGTTGTCGACCAGGGCCTCGGCGGTGTCGCGCGTGACGGCGACGCCCTGCTCGGCGAGCTCGAGCGCCGGCGCGAGCACCTCGGCGCGGGACAGCCGGCCGCCGGCCGCGATCAGGTCGCAGACGCCCGCCACGAAGCCGGGCACGGCCGCGACCTGGGCGCCGTCGCCCGGCAGGGGGTGCGCCGACGCGGCGGGCGAGCGGCCGACGCCGTTGATCGCGGTGACCGAGCCGTCGGCGCGGCGCACGATGCAGAGCAGGTCGCCGCCGAGCCCGCAGGCATCGGGGAGGATCACGGTCAGGGCGGCCGCGGCGGCCGCCGCGGCGTCGATGGCGTTGCCGCCCGCGGCGCCGACGCGCAGACCGGCCTGGACGGCGAGCGGATGGCCGCAGGACACGGCGAGGTGCTGCCCCTCGATGCGGGGGCGGGGAAGGCGCTCGGGCATTCCGCGAGTATGGCGCAGGAGCGAACCCGTGTGCTACCGTCGCCGGCGGAGGCAGGGGAAGTCCGGTGCGAATCCGGCACGGTCCCGCCGCTGTGAGGAGCGTCCCCCGATCGCGGTGCGCAGCACCGGTCACTGGTCCCTCGGGACTGGGAAGGCAGTGATCA
This sequence comes from uncultured Actinomycetes bacterium, assembly GCA_903873565.1. Classification (GTDB taxonomy): domain Bacteria; phylum Actinomycetota; class Thermoleophilia; order Gaiellales; family F1-60-MAGs149; genus F1-60-MAGs149. The sequence continues at coordinate 2,172 of CAIQOY010000357.1, read as the reverse complement.
GGGGCCTCGGGCAACCGAGGAAGCGCGCTCCGAGTCAGAACACCCACCTCCCCCCGGGCCACCAGGCCCCGGGGACCTCGAGAGAAGGAGTTCCAGATGTCCACGAGGACGATCCTCGTGACCATCGTCGCCATCGCGACGCTGGTCATCCCCACCGTCGCGCAGGGCGCGACGATCCGCGTCACCAGCGCGAAGCAGCCGCTGCTCGGCAACCTCGAGTGGGATTCCGGAAGCACCCGGTCCTACGTCAACGACACCGGGGCCGCCCTGACGCTGCCGGCGAACACGGCCCTCGGCCAGCTCGTCGCTGCGACCGCGTTCACCAGCACCCCGCTCGCCATCGGCGAGTTCGCGGGTCTCGGCCCCTACATCAAGAGCATCGGGACCGAGCCCCTGGGCGCCAAGGGCGCATGGGACATCTACGTCAACGGCAAGACCCCGCAGGTCGGCGCCGGGTCGCTGGTGCTCCGCAAGTCCGACCAGGTGATCTGGTTCCTCGACACGGATTACTCGAAGAAGGGCCCCGTCGTCCTCGACCTGCAGGTCAAGCAGCTGCTCGGCGGCATCCTCTTCACCGTCCGCAAGGCGGACGGGAAGGGCCTCAAGCCGGCCAAGGGCGCGACGATCACGCTCGACGGCACGGCGATCGGCACCACCAACGCCAAGGGCCAGCTGAGCTTCGCCGATTCCGCGGACTGGAACGAGGCCCACGCCACGATGAAGGGCGCGATCGGATCGCAGATGGTCATCGAGGACCCGCTGGGCTGATCGGCGTTCCCCGGCCCGTCCGCGAACAGCACGGCATGCGCATCCGCTCCGCACTCCTCCTCGCCACCTGCCTGGTGCTGGCGGCGTGCGGGACGTCGAAGACGGAGCAGGCGTCGGAGTCGGCCGCCACGGCGGCCGGCTCCGGCACCCCCGTCCTGATCACGGCCGACTGGGGCCGCACGAAGGTGGCGGAGGGCCGCGGCCCGGCCGGCACCGTCCTCGCGGCCACCGAGGGCGTCGTGCCCGTCGAGACGACGTACGGCGGGCGCTACGTGAGCGCGCTGGCCGGCGAGGCCGGCGACGGCGAGCGGGAGTGGCTGTTCTGGATGAACGGGATCGAGTCCGACCTCGGCGCCGCCGACATCGAGGCCGGGCCCGACGACCGCGTCTGGTGGGACCTCCACGTCTGGGGCGGACGCACGCACGTCCCCGCGATCGTGGGCCAGTGGCCCGCACCCATGACCCGGGCGCTCGACGCCCAGGTCGAGGCCGCGACGGCCGATCCGGCCGCCGCCGAGGCCCTCGCCGCCGCCGGCGCCGAGGTCGAGAGCCCCGCGGCCGCCAGCGGCCCGCGGACGATCGTCGGGGAGAGCACCGCCCTCGCCGAGCGGGATCCGACCTGGGCCAAGGCCCTCGCCGACCCCGCGAAGGCCGGCCTCACCGCCTGGTTCGAGGGCGGGGAGATCGTGGTCTGGGACGCCGCGGCCGGCGCGGCCGTGCCGGTCCCCAAGGCCACGGCCGTGATGGTCGCGACGACCGAGGACTTCTCCTCGCGCGGGGCGCCCGTGGTGATCATCGCCGGCCGGACGGAGGCCGCCGCGGAGGCCGCGGCCGCCGCCCTCGTCGCGAACCCGCAGCTGCCCCAGCGCCACTTCGCGATCTGCCTCGACGAGGCCGCCCTGATCGTCTGCAGCGGCGGCCAGGGCCTGACCCTGTGACCGACCCCCGCGGTCCCCTCGCGCTCTGCGCGGGCCTGATCGCGGTGTCGCTCGCCGCCGAGCAGCCCGTGCTGGTGGCCGCCGCGCTCGCGGGCTCGGTGCTGCTGTACCTCGCCGCTCCGGTGAGCCACGCCCTGATGCTGCGGCTGGCCGCGGCCTCGGCGCTGCTGCTCCTGCTGCTCAACCCCTTTCTGGCAATGGAGGGGGACCGCATCCTGGTCCCCGGGCCGGGCTTCGCTCTCCTCGACCTCGAGGTGACCGCCGAGGAGCTCCTCTACGGCGCGGTCAGCGGCATGCGCCTGGCCACCGCGATCATCGCCACCGTCGCCTTCCTCGCCCTCTCGGACCCCGATCGCCTGCAGGCCCTCGTCAGCCGCGTCGCGCCCCGCTCCGCCCTGACCGTCGCGCTCGCCGCCCGGCTGATGCCGGCGCTGCGCTCGGACGCCGCCGCCCTGCACGAGGCGGT
>CAIQOY010000356.1 GCA_903873565.1 uncultured Actinomycetes bacterium | reverse complement strand
GCCGCAGCTGCGCCCGCGCCCGCCCGCGGGCGGTCAGGAGCGCCACCTCCGCGGCGGGCAGCGTGCCCGCCTTCTCCTCCGGCGCGAGGCCGCGGGTGAGGATGCGGCGCTCGCGGCGGGAGCCGCCGAGGACGAGCGCGATGCCGATCACGGCCAGGGGCAGGTAGCCGGCGAGGTAGACGGCGATCGTGGCGCCCGTCATCGCGGAGAGGTTCCAGAGGGCGTGCAGGAGGATCGCGACGGCGAGCCCGATCAGGAAGCCGAACGCGATCCCGCCGCGGCCCCAGCCCCGCCCCACCGCGATGCCGAGCCCGATGCCCGTCATCGCCGTGAAGATCGGGTGGCAGAGCGGCGTCATCACGCCGCGCAGGGCGAAGAGGATCGTGATCCCGCCCCAGCCCTCCGTGATGAAGGCCTCGGCGTAGTAGAGGACGTTCTCGACCATCGCGAAGCCGAGCGCGACCCAGACGGCGTAGACGATGCCGTCGTGGACGCCGTCGAGGAACCCGGGTCGGCGGCGGATCACGAACAGGAGGGCGAGCGCCTTGGCGCTCTCCTCCACGACCGGCGCCGAGATCACCGTGGAGGCGAACTCCCCCAGCGCCAGCCCGACCGCCGTGTTGATGATCAGCGCGACGAACGTGGCGGCGCCCGCGCCCCACAGGAAGGTGCGCACGAGGATGCGCGTCGGCTCCGGCTCGAAGCGGTCGAGGCGGAACATGATCGCCGCGACGAGCGGCAGGGGCAGGAAGGCGAGCACCAGCGCGACGCCGGTGCCGACGCCGGCCTCGAGCCCGGTCGACCCGACCATGAGCACGAGCAGGAGCAGCGGGAGGATCAGGCCCTCGGCCCGCAGCGTGCGCAGCGCCCCCTTCTGGCGGCGCACCGCCAGCGCGATGTCGGCGGGGATCTCCGCCGCGGGTGCGCCGCCCGTGGACATCAGCCGATGTCCACGACGAGCCGGCCCCGGACCTGGCCCTTGAGGATCGCCTTGGCCTGGGCCGGGACGTCCTCGAGCGCGCAGCCCGACGTCATGCCGTCGAGCAGCGCGAGGTCGAGCTCCGCCGCGACGCGGCGCCAGGCCTCGACGCGCTGCGGGTACGGCATCGTCACCGAGTCGATGCCGAGCAGGTTCACGCCGCGCAGGAGGAAGGGCATGATGTGGCCCTCGAAGGTGGCGCCGCCGGCGAGGCCGCACGCGGCCACGGAGCCGCCGCGCCCGATCTGGCGCAGGACGCGCGACAGGGTCGGACCGGCGACGGCGTCGATGCAGCCCGCCCAGCGCTCCGACTCGAGCGGCGCCGACGACTCCTCGGTCAGCTCGGCGCGCTCGATGATCTCGCTCGCCCCCAGCTCGCGCAGGTAGTCGCCGAGCTCGGGGCGGCCCGTCGAGGCCGCCACCTGGTAGCCGTTGCGCGCGAGCAGCGCGATCGCCACGGAGCCGACGCCGCCGGCGCCGCCCGTCACGAGCACGGGGCGCTCGCCGCCCGGCTCGAGGCCGTGCGCCTCGAGCGCCATCAGCGCGAACATCGAGGTCAGCCCGGCGGTGCCGACGGCCATCGCCTGGCGCGTCGTCATGCCCTCCGGGACGTGCACGAGCCAGTCGGCGCGCACGCGCTGGAGTTCCGAGAAGCCGCCCCAGTAGCGCTCGCCCATGTGCCAGCCCGTGATCACGACGCGGTCGCCCTCGGCGTAGCGGCCGTCGGACGACTCCAGCACGGTGCCGGCGAGATCGATGCCCGGGATGTGCGGGAAGGTGCGGGCCAGCCGGCCCTTGTTGCCGTCGACGACGAGGCCGTCCTTGTAGTTGAGCGTGGAGTGCTCGACCTTGACCAGGACCTCGCCCTCGGGCAGGTCCGCCATGGGCACGTCCTCGATCGCGGCGGCCACGCCGTCGTCGGTCTCGCGCAGCATCAGCGCCTTGAAGGTGTCGGCCATGTCGCTCTCCCCGGGGTCGGACTGCGGCGTAGCCTACGCGCTGGCCGAACCGCGTGCGATGGTCGCCGCAGACGACGACGGGGCGCCCGCAGGCGCCCCGTCGGGTTCCGTCAGATCGGGCGGCGGCTCAGGAGCAGCCGCTGGTCTCGCCGCAGCTCATGCACTTCAGGCAGGTGCCGTTGCGGACCAGGGTCATCTGCCCGCAGTTGCCGCAGGCGTCGCCCTCGTAGCCCTTCAGGCGGGCCTCGTCGCGCTCGGTCAGGAGCGGCGCGGGCCGCTGCTGCATCCGCGCCTGCGCCTCGACGCCGGCGCCCGCGGGCACCGGGGCGACCGGCGTCGCCGCGACGGCCGAGACCGAGCGGTCGAGCCGCTCGGACTTCGGCGTGCCGACGTCGTCGGAGCGCAGGTCCTGGTCGTCGACGTGCGACAGGTCGTTGCGGTCGAGGTACGAGATGGCGACCTCGCGGAAGATGTAGTCGATCACGCTGGTCGCCATCTTGATCTTGTCGTTGCCGACGACCATCCCGTTCGGCTCGAAGCGGGTGAAGACGAAGGCGTCGACGAACTCCTCGAGCGGCACGCCGTGCTGGAGGCCCAGCGAGACCGCGATCGCGAAGTTGTTCATCAGGGAGCGGTAGGCCGCGCCCTCCTTGTGCATGTCGATGAAGATCTCGCCGAGCGTGCCGTCCTCGTACTCGCCGGTGCGCAGGTACACCTTGTGGCCGGCCAGCGTGGCCTTCTGGGTGTAGCCGGCGCGGCGGTGCGGGAGCCGGCGGCGCTCGCCCATCACCTGGACGATGCGCTCGGCGACCTGCTCCGCGCCCGGCAGCTCGGCCGGGGCCTCGATCTCGGCGCCGACGTCCAGGGCCTCGGCGGCCGCCCCGGAGAGCGGCTGCGAGAGCTTCGAGCCGTCGCGGTAGAGCGCGTTGGCCTTGACCATCTTCTTCCACGAGACGCGGTAGCACTCCGCGACGTCCGCGATCGAGGCCGACGCCGGCAGGTTGATCGTCTTGGAGATCGCGCCGGACAGGAACGGCTGCGCGGCGGCCATCATCTCGACGTGCGAGAGCGCCCGGATCGCGCGGGTGCCGAGCCGGCCGCACTTGTTCGCGCAGTCGAACACCGGCAGGTGCTCGTCCCGCAGGTGCGGCGCGCCCTCGACGGTCATCGTGCCGCAGATGTACGTGTTGGCCTCGTCGATCTCGGCCTCGGAGAAGCCGAGCGCGGCCAGGAGGTCGAAGCCGGGCGCGTCGAGCTCCTCGCGCTCGATCCCGAGCCCGTCGACGATCGCGTCGTCGCCGATCGTGTAGCGGGTGAACGCGAAGCGGGCGTCGAAGGCCGTCGGCAGCGCCGCCTCGACGGCGTCGATCATCGCCTCGGAGAAGCCGAAGCCGCGCAGCGCGTCCGGGTGGACGTGCGGGGCGCCCTCGAGCGAGCCGGAGCCGACGCAGTAGCGGACGATGTCGTCGACCTCGTTCGGCGCGTAGCCCAGCTTCTCGAGCGCGGGCGGCACCGACGCGTTGACGATCTTGAAGTAGCCGCCGCCGGCCAGCTTCTTGAACTTGACGAGCGCGAAGTCCGGCTCGATGCCGGTCGTGTCGCAGTCCATCACGAGGCCGATCGTCCCGGTCGGGGCGATCAGGGTGACCTGCGCGTTGCGGAAGCCGTGCGTCTCGCCGAGGGCGAGCGCGCGGTCGGCCTCGTAGCGGGCCACGTCGAGCAGGTCCGCCTCGCACTCGGCCGCGTCGATCCCGGCCGGCGTCACCGTCAGCTGCTCGTACTCGGCCGCGTCGACGGCGTAGGCCGCGCGGCGGTGGTTGCGCACCACGCGCAGCATGTGCTCCCGGTTGCGCTCGTAGCCGGCGAACGGCCCGAGCTCGGCGGCCAGCTCCGCGCTGGTCGCGAGCGACGTGAAGTGCATGATCGCCGAGACGGCGCCGCAGAAGGCGTAGGCCTCCGACGAGTCGTAGGCGACGCCGCGGCGCATCAGGAGCGCGCCGAGGTTGGCGTAGCCGAGGCCGAGCGTGCGGTACACGTAGGAGCGCTCCGCGATCTCGCGGCTCGGGAACTGGGCCATCAGGACCGAGATCTCGAGCACGATCGTCCACAGCCGGCTGGCGTGGCGGAACAGCTCGTGGTCGAAGGCGCCGTCGCGATCGAACGTCATCAGGTTCATCGACGCCAGGTTGCAGGCCGTGTCGTCGAGGAACACGTACTCCGCGCACGGGTTCGAGGCCATGATCTTGCCGTCGGCCGGGCAGGTGTGCCACTCGTTCGTCGTGTCGTGGAACTGGATCCCCGGGTCGGCGCACAGCCAGGCCGCCTCGCAGATCTGGTCCCACAGGTCGCGGGCGCGCAGCACCTTGCAGGGCTCCGGCGCGCGCTCCTGGGCGGCGGCGCGCTCGAGCTCGGTGCGCTCGTAGAGCGGCCAGTCGCGGTCCTCCTCGACGGCCTCCATGAACGTGTTGGTCACGCGCACCGAGTTGTTCGAGTTCTGCCCCGAGACGGTCAGGTAGGCCTCGCCCTGCCAGTCGGTGTCGTACTCGTCGATCTGCAGCTCCCGGACGCCCTGCTTGGCCAGGTCGATCGTGCGCTGGATCGAGGCGTCGGGCACGCCGGCGGCGCGGGCGCCGCGGACGGCCTGCGCGAGCGCCGGGTTGTCGCGCGCCACGAAGCGCGCGTCGCCCTCGCCCTCCTGCGTCGCCGCGAGCACGGCGTTGAGGTGCCGGTTGAGCATCCGCGAGCCGGCCACCAGCGCCGCGACCTTCGTCTCCTCCACGACCTTCCAGCGCACGTACTGCTCGATGTCGGGGTGGTCGAGGTCGAGCGTCACCATCTTCGCCGCGCGGCGCGTGGTGCCGCCCGACTTGATCGCGCCCGCCGCGCGGTCGCCGATCTTGAGGAAGCTCATCAGGCCCGAGGAGCGGCCGCCGCCCGACAGGCGCTCGTCGGAGCCGCGGATCGCGGAGAAGTTCGAGCCGGTGCCCGAGCCGTACTTGAAGACGCGCGCCTCGCGGACCCAGAGGTCCATGATGCCGCCCTCGTTGACGAGGTCGTCGCCGACGGACTGGATGAAGCAGGCGTGCGGCGCGGGCCGCTCGTAGGCGGACGTGGAGCGCTTCAGCTCGCCCGTCTCGTGGTCGCAGTACCAGTGGCCCTGCGCCGGGCCGGCGATCCCGTAGGCCCAGTGCAGGCCCGTGTTGAACCACTGCGGCGAGTTCGGCGCGGCGACCTGCAGCGCGAGCATCGCGGCGAGCTCGTCGTGGAAGGCGCGCGCGCCCGCCTCGTCGAAGTAGCCGTGCGTCAGGCCCCAGTAGGCCCAGCAGCCGGCGAGCCGGCCGAACACCTCGCGCGCGTCGGCCTCGCCGCGGTAGCGCTCGCCCTCCGGGAGCGCCGCGAGGGCCTCCTCGTCGGGCTCGTGGCGCTGCAGCCACTCGGGCACGCCCGGCTCGTCGACGCGGCGCAGGACGGCGGCGACGCCGGCCTTGCGGCAGTACTTCTGGGCGAGGATGTCGACGGCGACCTGGCTCCAGGCCTCCGGCGCCATCACCGTCGCCTCGAACGCGACCGAGCCGTCGGGGTTGACGATGCGGGAGGTCCGCTCCACGAAGTCGATCCCGGCGTACGGGTCGCGCCCCTCCGTCGTGTACCGCCGCTCGATCTCCATGCCGTTCTCCTTCCGCTCCACCCCATCGGTGGCTGTCCGTATCCTAGGTCCCGCGCACTCGACGGGGACGACAAAGGTAGCGAGCGGGTCGGACGTCACCGCACCCGCGGCGCGGACCGGGCGCGGGCGGCGTACAGTGGAGCCGATGGACGCTGAGCACGTGCTCCTCACCGCCGGCCTCGTCCTCGCCGTCGCGCTCCTCGCGCTGCCGATCGCGCAGGTCCTGCGCCTGCCCTCCATGGTGATCCTCGTCCTGCTCGGCGTCCTCGCCGGGCCGAGCGTCCTCGGGCTGGTCGAGGTCCCGATCGAGGGGCTCGGCGCCGAGCTCCTGTTCACGATCGGCGTCGCGCTGATCCTCTTCCACGGCGGCATGGGCATCTCGCTGCGCGTGATCTCCCGCACCCTCGTCGGCCTGCTCCTGCTCGCCGTGCCGGGCGTCGCGATCACCGCCGGCGTGGTGGCCGCCGCGGTCGTGCTGGCCTTCGGCGCGCCCTGGGAGATCGCGCTGATGTGCGGCGCCGTCCTCGCCGCCACCGACCCCGCGATCCTGGTCCCGCTGTTCGACCGCCTCGGCCTGCGCCCGCGCGTCGCGCAGACCGTGATCGCGGAGAGCGCCCTCAACGACCCGATGGCGGCGATCGCCACCGTCACCCTCGCCGGCGTCGTGGTCGCCGGCGGCGCCGTCGGCGGCGGCCTCGACCTCGCTCGCGGCCCGCTGCTCGAGCTGGTGCAGGCGATCGGGGTCGGGGCCGTCTTCGGCCTGGTCGGCGGCGTCCTGATCGCCCTGCTCCTGTCCAGCCGCCGGCTCGGCGTGCTGCGCGAGTCCGCCGCCGCCACCCTGCTCGCGATCATCGCGATCGCCTACGTGCAGAGCGAGGTGCTCGGCGGCTCGCCGTACCTGGCCGCCTTCATCGCCGGCCTCGTGGTCGGCAACAAGGACCTCTTCCGCGTCGACCACGACCACCGCCAGGAGGAGGCGCTCGAGACCTACACGGCGCAGACCGTCGACATCGTCGTGCTGGCGATCTTCGTCGTGCTCGGCCTCAACCTCGACGCGGCCCTGCTCTGGGACAACCTCTGGGCGGGCCTCGCCGTGATGGCCGCCTTCATCCTCGTGGCGCGCCCGCTGACCGTCGGCTTCAGCCTCGGCCTCGACCGCCGCGCCGGCTGGACGCTGCGCGAGGCCGGGTTCATCGTCTGGTGCCGCGAGACGGGCGTCGTGCCCGTCGCCCTCGCGGGCACCCTGCTGGCCGAGGGGGTCCCCGGCGCGGAGCTGGTCGCCACCCTCGTCACGTTCGCCGTCGTCACGACCCTGCTCCTGCAGGCCACCACCGCCGGCTGGCTGGCCGGGCGGCTGGGCCTCCTCGACGGGCCGCCGCCCGTCGACCCGGACGCCTGAGCCGCCGCCTCCCGCCGTGGTACGGTCCCGCCCGATGGGACGGATCCGCATGGGCTTCCGGCT
>CAIQOY010000355.1 GCA_903873565.1 uncultured Actinomycetes bacterium | reverse complement strand
TGCTCGGGGGTGAACGCGACGGGCGTGCCGAGGATCGTCTCCTCGAGGCGCACGTCCGGCATCGCCTGCAGGACGCCGCGGCGCGTGACCGTCCCGTCCTCCGCGCAGGCGGCGTAGGCGGCGGTCAGCACGACCTGCATCGCCACGTAGGCGGGGCCGCCGTAGGCCTCGAACGAGCCGAAGATCGACTCGTAGAGGCGGATGATGTCGCGCCCGCGCGGCAGGCGCGAGGCGTCGGGGGCGTAGGTGGTCACGAAGGCGCCGGGGACGTCGAACGCGCTCACGAAGAGCGCGTCGCCGCCGACCAGGGTCGGGTACTTGCCGGCCGCCGCGAGCTCCGCCGCGAGGCGCTTCGCGTCGAGGGCGTCGAGGAGCGGCAGGGCGATCACGTTGACCTGCTCGTCGACCCGCGTGACCACGTTCGAGTAGTCCCGCTGGTTGAGATCCGTGACGATGACCTCGAACGGGACGCCGCGCTCGGCGAGCTCGTCCGCGATCGACTTGGAGAGCCCCTGCGAGTAAGGCTCGCCCTCGTTGGCGACGATCAGGACCTTGGAGGGCTCGAGGTCCTCCTGGATGAAGCGGGCGATGCGCGGGCCCTGCAGGGCGTCGGAGGCGACGACCCGGTAGAAGTTGCGCAGGCTGCCGTCGGTGAGGGTCGCGTTCGTCGCCGAGGGCGACACGTAGACGAGGCCCGCCCCGTCGAACATCGGCCCGACGGCCTTCGTCACGACCGAGGTCTTCGGGCCCATCACGGCGACCACGTCCTGGTCGGCCACGATCCGCTCGGCCGCCTCGACGCCATCCTCGACGTCGAAGTCGACGTTGTAGGGCTTGAAGGTGAAGGCGGTGCCGTTGACGTCGTTGAACGTGTCCAGGGCCACGCGGGCCCAGTTCATCTGCACGGAGTCGGTGGCCCCGAAGCGGCCGTACGGGGCCATCACGGCGATGTCGCCGTCGCAGAGGTAGGCGTCGGCGACCGTCGCGGCCGCCTCGTCGCCGGCCGGCGCCCCACCGGTCCCGCACCCGGCCGCGACGGCGGCGCCCGCGACCAGCGCGACGGCGAGGAGCCGCCTCACCAGAAGACCACCGTGGCGACCACGCAGCCGAGCAGCGTGACCACGCTGACCGAGAGGAACCCCATGCGGGCCCGCGTCGACTCGAACAGCCCGGTCAGGCCGCCGGCGAGGAAGGCGATCGTCAGCAGCGCCGCCACGAACTCGAGGTTGTGGGCCTGCTCGAGCTCGTGCTCGGCCTTGACCAGGAGCTGGTTGGCCGACTCGAGGGCGGTCTCGGCCTGGACGACCGTGCCGGGCGCCGCCCACTCGGGGTTCGCCGAGACGAACGGCGACGACGGGCGGTCGTCCTCGGGCTGGGCCGCCCACCAGTCGATCGCCGCGCGGGTCGTACCGCTCATCATCCCGAGGATCGATTCGGCGCGCGCGTCGTTGCCCTCGTCGAGCGCCACCCGGTAGTCGATGAAGAGGTCGCGCTCGCCCGTGCGGTTGCGCTCCGCCTCCTGGCCGAGCGCGTTGGCGTCGTTGACGGCCTGCGTCGAGCGCGTCAGGTTCTCGAGGGCGTGCCCCTCCATGACGGTGCTCTTCCAGGCCGTGACCCCGGCGAGGATCGCCGCCACGCCGAGCACCACCGCCGTCGTGATCGACAGCCAGCGCGGCCCGTGCAGGGCGTGCTCGGGCCCGCCGGCGTGCCCGCCGTGCCCGCCGTGCGCGCCCGTCACCGCTGGTCCCCCCGGGTCCTCACGGAGGGCAGGATACCGGGCCGTCGGCGACGGCCGTCAGTCGCCGAGCTCGCGGCGGCGACGGGCCACGTAGTCGTCGAGCTCATCGCGCACGGCGTCGTCGAGCGGGGGCGCCGCGTAGGCGTCGCGCATCCGCGCCCACAGATCCCCGGCCCGGGCGGCCGCATCGGGCGATCCGGCGGCGGACCAGCGCTGGAAGTTGTCGGTGGTCGCGAGCTCGGGTCGGTGGAAGCAGTCGCGGAAGCGCTCCATCGTGTGGGCCGCGCCGAAGAAGTGGCCGCCGTGCCCGACCTCGGCGTGCGCGTCGAAGGCGAGGCTCGCCTCGTCCACCTCGAGCGGCGTGAACTCCCGCACCAGGGTCGCCAGCATGTCGAGGTCGACGATCGCCTTCTCGAAGGAGGCGACGAGCCCGCCCTCCAGCCACCCGGCGCAGTGCATGTGCCAGTTGGCGCCGGCGAGGAACGCGGCCTGCATCGTGTTCATCCCCTCCCAGGCGGCCTGGGCGTCGGGCACGGGGCTCGAGGTCAGCGCGCCGCCACCCGCCCGCCACGGCAGCCCGTAGCGGCGCGCCAGCTGCCCGGAGGCCAGGAGCCCGACGTGCGACTCCGGGCCGCCGAAGGCGGGTGAGCCGTTCTTCATGTCCGTGGTCGAGAGGAACGAGCCGAGCACGGCCGGGCAGCCGGGCCGCACGAGCTGCATCAGGGCGATGCCCGCGAGCGCCTCCGCGAACTGCTGGGCGAGCGCCGCCGGCACGCTGACCGGCGCCATCGCCCCCATCAGGAGGAACGGCACCACGAGGACGGGCTGGGCGGCGCGCGCGTACACGAGCAGCGCGTCGAGCATCCGCTCGTCGTAGACGAGGGGCGAGTTGACGTTGATGTTGGTGTACGTGCAGGCCTCGCGGTCGACGCGGTCGCCGCACACGATCCGCGCGACGGCGATCCCGTCCTCGACGCAGGCGATCGAGACCGAGTGGGTGCCGAACGGCTTGTCGGTCAGGGTGGCGAGCGCGCGCAGCCCGTCGAGGTGGCGGGAGTCGAGCGGCCGGTCGTTGGGCTCGCACGGCAGCGCGCCCGCGCTGTCGAGCAGGTCGGCCGACTGGGCGAGCCGGCAGAGGTCCTCGAAGTCGGCCAGCGTGGCCTCGCGGCGATCGTCGCCGCGACGGACGAAGGGCGGCCCCTGCACGGGCAGGAAGACCATGTGGTCGCCGCCGACCACGATGTCGCGGTCCGGGTTGCGCGCGTGGAGCGTGAACGCGCTCGGGGCGAGGTCGCACTGCGCGAGGACCCAGTCGGGGTCGAGCCGGGCCACCCCGTCCTCCACCCGCTGGCCCGCCGCGGCGAGCAGCCGCTGGGCCTCGGGATGGTCGAAGCGGATGCCGATCTCCGAGACGAGCCGCCGCCAGCCGCGCTCGATCACGTCCAGCGCGTCGGGCGAGAGGGGCTCGAGGAGGGGCAGTCGGCGCTGGAGCATCGCGTTCCCGGCCGTGCGGGGCCGGATAACCCTACCCGCACGCCGGCGCAGCCGTACCATGCCGGCGTGGCCGATCCCCACCTGCCGCCCGAGGAGGTCGCGCGCCTGCACCGGCGCGCCGACGAGCTCGTGGCGCTCGGGTCGCTGCTCGCGGACGGCGGCGAGGTGCCGGCGGCGTGGTCTGAGGCCCTGCACGCGCTCGCCGACCGGCTCGGCGCCTCCTACCCGTTCGCCGACCCGCAGTACCTCGGCCAGATGCTCAAGCCGCCCCACCCGGTGGCGTGGTCGGCCTACGCGATGGCGATGCTGCTCAACCCCAACAACCACGCGCTCGACGGCGGGCCCGCCACGGCCCACCTCGAGCGCGAGGCGGTCGGGCAGATCGCCGCGATGCTCGGCTACGACGGGCACCTGGGGCACCTGACGGCGTCGGGCACGTGGGCCAACCTCGAGGCGCTGTGGGTGGCCCGCCGCCTGCACCCGGACCGCGCGGTCGTCTCGGGGGCCAACGCGCACTACACGCACGCCCGCATCTGCGAGGTCGTCGGCGCCCGCCACGAGGAGCTCCCGCAGACCCCCGACGGCGCCCTCGACCTCGCCGCGCTCGAGGCCCGGCTGGCCGCCGGCGGCGTCGGCACCGTGGTGGCCACGCTCGGCACCACCGCCCTCGGCCGCCTCGACCCCGTGCACCGCATCGCCGACCTCTGCGCCGCGCACGGCGCGCGCCTGCACGTCGATGCGGCCTACGGCGGCTTCTTCGCGCTGCTCGCCGACGGCGGCACCCCGGGCGTCGACCCGGAGCCCTTCGCCGCCCTGCCGCGGGCCGACTCGATCGCGATCGACCCGCACAAGCACGGGCTCCAGCCCTACGGCTGCGGCTGCATCCTGTTCCGCGACCCGGGCGTCGGCGCGCTCTACCGCCACGACTCGCCGTACACCTACTTCACGTCCGACGAGCTCCACCCGGGCGAGGTGTCGCTCGAGTGCTCGCGCTCGGGCGCCGCGGCCGCCGCGCTGTGGGCGACCCTGCGGGCCGTGCCCCTGACCCGCGACGGCCTCGGCGAGCACCTCGCCGGCGCCCGCGCCGCCGCGGTCTCGCTGGCCGGCCGCCTGGAGGGGCTCGACGGCTGGCGGACCGTCGGCGTCCCCGACCTCGACATCGTCTGCTGGCACCGCGACCGGCCCACCGCGAGCGCGGTCAGCGCCGCCGCGGACGCCGACTTCGACGCGCTCGCCGCCGCCGGCTGGCACGTCGCCAAGCTGCGCGTCGATCCGGGGATGATCGGCGTCGAGCCCGACGCCGCGACGGCGACGGTGCTGCGCGGCACGCTGATGAAGCCCGTGCACGCCGCGATGGTGGAGCCGCTCGTCGCGGCCCTCGAGGGCCTCTAGCCCGCGGGCGGCGGGCCGTGCTCGACCCACCAGCGCGCGACGTCGTCGCGGCGCAGGAAGACGACGCCGGCGAGCCCGGCGGCGTGCTCCAGGAAGCGGCGCAGCGCGGCGGCCCGCGCGGCCTGTCCGGTCCAGCGCGCGTGGACCGCCACCGTCATCAGCGCGGGACGGCCCTCCCGCACGAGCTCGTCGACGCCCATCGTCAGCAGCTCGAGGTGGTCGCGGGGGCTCGCGAAGCCGGGGCTGGCGAGGTAGCGGCTGTCGTTGTAGGTCTTCGAGTACGGCACGACGAGCAGCGGGCGCCCGTCGACGTCGACCCAGTGCGGCAGGTCGTCGTCGCACGGGTCGGAGTCGTAGAGGAAGCCTCCCTCCTCGACGAGCAGCGCCCGCGTGCGCGCGCTCGCGGTGTACGGGCTGTTCCAGCCGAGCGGGCGCCGGCCCGCGACCCGCTGGTAGGTCTCGACGGCGCGGGCGAGGTGCTCGCGCTCGGTGGCCGCGTCGAGCCGCCACGGCGGGATCCAGCGCCAGCCGTGGCCGAGCAGGTCGTGGTCGCGCTCGCGCATCCAGCCGGCGACGGCCGGGTTGAGCTCGAGGGCGGTCGCGGTCGCCGCCAGCGTCGCGGGCACTCCGGCGGCGTCGATCAGCCGGGCGATCCGCCAGATGCCGGCGCGGGCGCCGTAGTCGTAGTGCCCCTCCGTGCCGAGGTCGGGGTCGGGGGGCTGCGGGCCGGCCCCGGCGTACTCGCCCCAGCCCTCGTTCAGGTCATCGCCCCAGCGCACGGAGGCCTCGGAGCCCTCCTCGTAGACGACCACGAGGTTGATCGCGACGCGGGCGCCGCCCGGCCAGGCCACGTCGGGCGCAGCGCCGCCGTAGCCCACGAGGTCGCGCCGGCGGACGTCGTCGGGGATCACGCGGCCATCCTAGTCCCGTCCCGCGGGAACACCGCGGGCGCCGCCGTCGTTCAGACGGGTGCATGGAGATCGGGCTCTACAACTTCGGCGACGCGATGCCCGATGCGGCGACGGGCGCGGCGATCGACCAGGGCACGCGGCTGCGCAACCTGCTCGAGGAGATCGAGGTCGCCGACGCCGTCGGCCTCGACGTCGTCGCCCTCGGGGAGCACCACCGGCCGGAGTTCGCCGTCTCCTCCCCCTCGACCGTCCTCGCGGCCGCCGCCACCCGCACCGAGCGGATCCGCCTCTCGAGCGGCGTCACGGTGCTCGGCTCCGAGGACCCGATCCGCGTCTACCAGCAGTTCGCGACGATCGACCAGCTCTCGCGGGGACGCGCCGAGGTGATGGCCGGGCGCGGCTCGTTCGTCGAGTCGTTCCCCCTCTTCGGGCAGCGCCTCGACCAGTACGACGAGATCTTCGCGGAGAAGCTCGAGCTCCTGCTCAACGTGCGCGACAACCTCGTCGTCCAGCACGAGGGCGTGCACCGGCCGTCGATCGACGGCCGCGCGGTGTACCCGCGCGCCTACCAGGAGCAGCTGCCCGTGTGGCTGGCGATCGGCGGCACGCCGCAGTCGGCCGTCCGGGCCGCCGCGCTCGGGCTGCCCCTCGCGCTCGCGATCATCGGCGGCGAGTTCCGGCACTTCGAGCCGATGACGCGGCTCTACCGCAAGGCCTGGGAGGAGTACGGCCACGACCCCGCCGACCTGCGGCTCGGCATCAACGCGCACGGCTTCGTCGGCGCGTCGACGCAGGAGGCCCAGGACCTCGTCTACCCCACCTACCAGGCGATGATGAACCAGATCGGCCGGGAGCGCGGCTGGCAGCCGCGGGGGCGCGAGCACTACGACGCCGAGTGCCGGCCCGGGGGCGCGCTCCTGATCGGCTCCGTCGACGACGTCGTCGAGAAGCTGCTCGACTACCACGCCGTCTTCGGCAACACGCGCTTCCTGCTCAAGCTGAGCGCGTCGCCCCTGCAGCACGAGGCCACGCTGCGCAGCATCGAGCTGCTCGGCAAGGAGGTCGCGCCGCGGGTGCGAGCCGAGGTCGCGCGCCGCACGGCCGCGGCCGCCTCCGCCTGACCCCGCGCGCTAGGCGCCGGGCCCGTGCGCGCGCCAGCTGATCAGGTGCCGGCCCAGAAGGGGCGAGGCGCTGGCCGCGAGCCAGGCCGCCTCGTGCTCGGCGTCGTCGCCCTCGATCCCCAGCACGTCCTGCATGATCTGGAGTGCGGCGCGCCGCCGCGAGCTGAGCACGAGTGCGGCGCTGGTGCCGGCCGGCGTCAGCCGCACGGCCTCTGCCTCGACGAGGCCGAGGGTGCGCAGCCGCCGCAGCATCTCGAGCGCGGTGGGCGCCGACACCCTGAGGTGCCGGGCCAGGCTGGCCTGCGACGGGTCGCCGCCCGCCTCGCGCTGCATGTCGAGCAGCGCCATCAGGTAGCGGGCCTCGCCGGTGGTGACGTCGGCGCAGGAGCGCTCGGCCGCCGCCTGCTCCTCACCCGCGATCTGCGCGATGTCGTCGGCCACGGGGGTAGCGTAGAGCCCCGCCGCAGGGCAGGTGGCCGATGACTCGCGGGAGCGGCCGGCGGCACAGCGCCCGGATGTGGTCGCCGTGCGCCTGCTACCGTCGGCCGAACGCGATCGCGCGAACGGAACGGCACGGGGGCGGGGATGAAGGCGGATGTGATCGTCGTCGGTGGCGGGCTCGGCGGGCTGTCCTGCGCCCGCGATCTCGCGCGTGCCGGGACGGACGTGGTCGTCCTGGAGGCCCGGGCGCGGGTGGGCGGGCGGGTCGAGGGGATGGCCTTCGACGACGGGCGCGTCCTACAGATGGGTGGCGAACTGATCGGCACCGTCCACCACGCCTACCGCGCGCTCGCCGCCGAGCTCGGGCTCGGGATCGTGCCGAGCTTCACCGCGGAGCCGGGCGAGGACGGCTACGACATGCTCGACGGCACGCACATCGGCGAGGGCTGGCTGAGCGAGGAGGACACCGCCGCGCTCGCCCGCCTCGACGCGGCGATCCTCGAGATCGCGAGGAACCTCGACCCGGCCGACCCCTGGTCCCACCCGGACGCGGCGCGCCTCGACCACCTCTCGGTCGGTGCGCTCCTGCGCTCCCTCGAGCCCACGTGGCTCGCCTACCGCCTCTGCGAGGCGAGTGCGCTCTCGGCGGCGCACGGCACCATCGAGCGCGGGTCGGTGCTCGCCTGGGCACGCGCGGCCGCCAGCGTCGGCGGCGTCCTCTCCAACGACTACGGCCAGTGGGAGAACCTCAAAGTCGAGGGCGGCTCGAGCATGCTCGTCGACGCGCTCGAGGCCGCGGTCGCGGGCCGCATCCGCTACAGCGCCCCGGTCGCCTCGATCCACGTGGGCGCGCCGTGCACCGTCACGCTCGTCAGCGGCGAGGTCCTGCACGCGGACGCGGTCGTCTGCGCCCTGCCTGCGGGCCCGCTGCGTCGCGTCGGCATCACGGGGCTCTCCGACGCGCGCCTGCGCTCGCTCCACCGCCAGCGCGCGGCGATGGCCTCGAAGGCCGTGACGGTCCTCGACGGCCCGGTCTGGCGGCGCACCGGCTGGAACGGCCTCGCCGTGTCCGAGCACGAGATCGGCGGCTTCTGGGTCCAGGGCGAGGGCGCGTTGTCCACGCTGCTCGGCCCGGAGAAGCAGGGCCACATCGCCGCCGCTCCGCCCGGCACGCTGACACAAGCCCTGATCGACTCGCTCGAGCGCCTCTGCGGCCCGGTCGAGCCGCAGGCCGTCATCTGGCGGCACTGGGGCACCGACCCCTACACGCTCGGCTACGTCGCGATCTGGGAGCCCGGCGACCTGATGGGCGTCGGCCCCCTCCACGGCACGCACGAGCCGCCCTTCTACGTGGCCGGCTCCGACCACTGGGCGGCGGGCTACATGGAGGGCGCGGTGCGCACGGGCCGCGACGCGGCCTGCGCGATCCTGGGCCAGCCCCGGCCATCCCTCTACGTCGAGTAGGTGCGGCGCGCCGGCACGGCCCCGCTCAGCTCTCGCGGATCACGAAGAACTTGCGGACCGTGCCGTCCTGGTGCCAGACGAGCGGCGTCCCCTTCGCGATCGCGAACGCCTCTCCGGGGCCGAACGCCTCCACGGAGCCGTCCGGGTAGCGGAACTCGACGACGCCCTCGATGATCACGCAGGTCTCGTCGACGGGGTAGCCGTCGGTCTCCCAGGTGAAGGCCTCGGACTCCCAGACGCCGGACGTCAGCCCGCCGCCCGCGTCGAGGCCCACGGCGGTGCGGGCCATGGCGCCGTCCTCGAGGACCGGTGCGACGGCGTCGAGGTCCGACGCCGAGATCCTGACTGCGCGCTCCGCCATGCGGGGATGATGACGTAACAGACGTCGGTCCGCAGCCCCGGGACCTCAGCTCGCGGTCAGGACCCCCGTCATGTCGTAGCGGTCGAAGCCCAGGCTGGGGGCCCCGGAGATCCCCTCTTCGGAGCAGCGGACCACGATCTCGTAGGTGCCGGCGGCCGCGGCGTCAACCGCGAAGGTGAGCGTGATCGCCCCGTCATTGGAGACGCCGTTGACGGCCTGCGAGCTCGGGATGATCTGGCTCTCGCGGGCGAACGTGCCCCCGCTGGGTCGCGACAGCGCCCAGCAGAAGGCGATCGCCGATTCCCCCGGGCTGCCGCTGGAGATGAAGACACGACCCGTGAAGACGACCACGAGTCGGCCCGCGAAGGGCAATGCGACCTCCTTCGACACGACGACGGTCGCGCCGGTGATCGCCACCGGATTGGCGAACACGGTGCCGTCGGCGAACGAGAAGGTCGGGCCCGTGGCTCCCGTCGCCCCACGCTCGCCCGTCGGCCCCTGCTCGCCGCGGGGCAGCTGCCCGGCCTTGAAGTCGCGGGCGAGGAGCGAGCCGTCCTTGACCTTGGCCGAGGTCACGGCGCTGCGCTTGATCTGGGCGGTGCCGACGGAGTCGCGCGGCAGCGTCGCCGCCGCGTAGCTGACCCCACTGAGGGCCACGAAGAGGGCGATCAGGGCGACCGCCATGGAGGGCGTCAGGTGGCGCCGCACGCCGTCATTGAACCAGAGCGGGATCCGGGATTGGGGTCGTCGCTTGGCATACTGCCGCCATGGCGGAGGGGGAGCGCACGGTCCGGATCCTGGTGGTCCAGAACGACGTCGACAAGGGGCCCGGGCGGGTCGGCGACGCCCTCGTGGCGGCCGGCGCCGAGCTCGACGTGCGCATGGCCACCGACGACCTGCCGTCCGTCGCCGACTACGACGGGCTGCTCGTGCTGCCGGGGCTCAACGACCCCGCCGACGACCTGCCCCCGGTGCACCGCGCCCGCGCCGCGATCACCGAGGCGCTCGCGCTCGACCTCCCCGTGCTCGGGCTCTGCCTCGGTGGGCAGCTGCTCGCGCAGGCCACCGGCGGCGAGGCGTACCGCTGCCAGGTCGAGCAGGGCTACCACGACGTGCGCTCCACCGCGGCGGCGCAGGAGGACGCGCTTCTCGCCGGGGTGCCGGCGACGTACTCGAGCTTCCACGCGCACGCCTGGGCCTTCACGCCGCCCCCGGGGTCCACGGTCCTGCTCGAGAACGACGTCAGCGTCCAGGCGGTCCGCTGCGGCGGTCGCGCTTGGGCGTTCCAGTGCCACCCGGAGACGCCCGTCTCCTGGGCCGACGCCCTCGCCCGCGGCATCCGCGGCGAGCACGATGGCGCGCTGCTGCCCGAGACCAGCGGCTTCTTCGCGCGCCACGGGGTCGACCCGGACCGGCTCGAGGCCGATGCGCGCGCCGCCGATGCCTCCGCAGCCGTCCTCGCCGCGGGGATCGGGCGGGGCTTCGCCGAGGCCTGCCGCCGCTAGACCGCGCCGAGCAGCGCCCGCGCGTCGGCCGCGGCGCGCTCGCCGCTCCTGATCGCGCCCTCGATCGTCGCCGTCCACGGCGCGGGCGCCGTGTGCTCGCCCGCGAAGGCGATGCCGTCGATGGCGTCGCCGACGGGGTGGCGGTCACGGCCGTCGGGCATCGCCCCGATCACGGAGTACGAGCCGCCGGTCCACTCGGCGTCGATCCAGCGCGTCAGGCGCGGCCGCGCGCCCGGGTCGAGGGGCAGCTCGGGCCATAGCTCGCCCACGGCGCGGATCCAGCGGTCGGGGCCCTCCCGCGCCGCAAGCCGGGCCAGCACGGGCTCCGCCGCGGCCCACGAGCCGACCACCGAGCCGCCGACCTCGTCGCACGGGGTCACGTACGCCCAGAAGCGCTCCGGTACCGACATCACCGCGTCGGGCGCCACCGCCGCCGTGAGGGGCAGCGCGAGCTTGGCGGCCCGCCCGAACGGGATCGCGGCGATGGCGGCGCGGTGCGCCTCCGGCAGGCCCGGGTCGAAGTCGATCCGCCCGAGGATCGGCAGCGGCACCGCGACGACGCAGGCGTCGGCGACGTGCCGGCCGTCGTCGGCCTCGACCTCGACCCGACCGGCCGTGCGGCGCACGCCGCGGACGGGCGTGCCGAGCCGGACGGCGTCGCCGAGCCCCACGGCGAGGCCCGCGGCGAGGCCCTGGTTGCCGCCGCGGACACGGCGGGTCTCGACGTCGTCGAGCAGGTGCGCGATATCGGCGATGTGGCCGCCGGTCAGCCCCTCGACCGGGTACGAGGAGGAGCTCTGGGCGCGGCTGGCGAGGAGCTCCCGGATCGCGGGGTCCGGCACCTCCCGGTCGAGGAGCTCGAGCGCCGGGGCGTCGGGCTCCGCGGCGGCGGCCCGCTCGACGGCGTGCGCGGCGGCCAGCGCCGCCGCGCGGTCGATGCCCGGGTCGGGGCGCAGCGCGCGGTCGGGGTAGCGGATGCCCATGCCGTCGAGCGCAAGACCGAGCCGGTCGGCCAGCGCCTCCGTCGCCTCGTACCCCGCGGTGATGAACTCGCCGGCGCGCTCGACGAGGCCGCCGCCGTCCATCCGGGCGGACCAGACCCGGCCGCCCACGCGATCGCGCGCCTCGAGCACCTCGACCTCGACGCCGTCGCGGGCGAGGGCGTCGGCCGCCACGAGGCCGGCGAGGCCGGCCCCGATCACGATGCAGCGTGCCATGGGGCGACGGTAGCAGCGACGCGGGGCGCTCTACTATCCGCCCATGCCGGCCGGCGCCATCCTCCTGCTCGGCGGGCGCTCCTCGCGGATGGGTGCGCCGAAGGCCGACCTCGACTGGCGCGGGACGCCCCTGTCGCTGCACATGGCCACCCTGCTCGATCTCGCGGTCGACGGGCCCGTCGTCGCGGTCGCGCAGCCCGACGCCCCGGCACCGGCGCTCCCGCCCGGCGTCGAGCTGGTCCGCGACGCGGCTCCCGACCAGGGGCCGCTGCGCGGCCTCGAGGCCGGGCTCGCCGCCCTCGAGGGGCGCGCCGACCGCGTGGTCGCGGCCGCCGTCGACCTGCCGCTGCTCGCCCCCGCGCTGGTCCGCGGCCTCCTGGACGTCCTCGACGACGCGGGCATCGATGCGGCCGTGCCCGTCGTCGACGGCCGTCGCCAGCCCCTCGCGGCCGCCTACCGCACCACCGTCCTCGCGACGGCCCGCGATCTCCTGGCGGGTGGCGAGCGCAGCGTCACGGCCCTGACCGACGCCGTGCGGGTGCGCCTGCTCGACGAGGCGGCGCTGCGCGCGCTGCCCGGGGTCGCCGCCGCCGACCCGGACCTGCGCTCGCTGGCCGGCGCGAACACGCCCGACGAGTGGGCGCGCCTCTCCACAGGTTCTTGACAGCGCAAGAAGCCCGTGGCACAGTTCTTGCGCAGTCAAGAACTCCCGGACGAGGTGCACGATGCGACTCGAGGCGCTCCACCACATCACGATGATCACCGGCGACGCACGCGACAACGTGCGCTTCTACGCCGACGTGCTCGGCCTGCGGATGGTCAAGAAGACGGTCAACTTCGACGACCCGCTCAGCTACCACCTCTACTACGGCGACGAGACCGGCGCGCCCGGGTCGATCCTGACCTGGTTCGAGGCGCCGGGCGCGCCCAGCGGCCGCGCCGGCGCCGGGATGATCCACCGCATCGACCTCGGCGTGCCGTCGGCCGCCGCGCTCGACTTCTGGGCGGAGCGGCTCGCGACGCACGGCGTGGCCGCCGAGCGCACGGGCGACGCCCTCGTCTTCGCCGACCCCGACGGCCTCGCGCTGGCCCTGGTCGTGGCCGGCCCCAACCCGCCGCTCACGGCCCGCCACCCCGAGGTGCCCGCCGAGCACGCGATCACGGGCCTCGAGGCGGTGCGCGCCTACGCGCCCGCCGACCCCGACGCCGTCGACCCCGTCCTGACGGAGCTCCTCGGCTTCACCTACGCGGGCGAGGGCGCCTACGACGCGACCGGCGAGGAGCGCACCTTCCGGCTCGCGTTCGACGCCGCCCCGCCCGAGCCGGGACGGAGCGGCGCCGGCACCGTCCACCACATCGCCTGGGCGTCGCGCGACGAGGACCACCTCGGCTGGCAGGACCGCATGGCCCGGGCCGGCGCGCGCGTCTCGCCGGTGATGGACCGCGACTACTTCCGCTCGATCTACTTCCGGGTGCCGGTGGGGCTCCTGTTCGAGATCGCCACCCTCTCCCCCGGCTTCGCCGTCGACGAGGACCCCGAGCGGCTGGGCGAGGAGCTGCGCCTCCCCGCCATGCACCAGCACCTGCGCGAGCACCTCGAGCGCACCCTGACGCCGCTCGACAACCCCCGCAGCGCCCTCGCCGGATGAGCGGCCTCGAGTGCCTCGAGCGCCCGGCGGCCGGCCAGCCG
>CAIQOY010000354.1 GCA_903873565.1 uncultured Actinomycetes bacterium | reverse complement strand
GTCTGGCCGAGGCCGTAGCCCGTCGGCGAGTGGCAGACGCGGGCGCAGGTGTCGACGTTGTTGTTGCGGAAGCCCTGGCGGATCAGCTTCTGGACGAGGTAGGTCTCCTCGTTGGTGCAGCGCGACGAGGTGATGCCGCCGATCGAGGCGACGCCGTGCTGGGCCTGGATCGCCGCGAAGCGCTCGGCCACGTGCGCGAAGGCCTCGTCCCAGCTGACCTCGCGCCAGGGGTCGGTGACCTTGTCGCGGACCATCGGGTTGAGGATGCGGTCGGGGTGGGCGGCGTAGCCGAAGGCGAAGCGCCCCTTGACGCAGGAGTGGCCGCGGTTGGCCTTGCCGTCCTTGTAGGGCACCATCCGCACGAGCTCGTTGCCGCGCAGCTCGGCCTTGAAGTTGCAGCCGACGCCGCAGTAGGCGCAGGTCGTGACCACGCTGCGGTCGGGCGTGCCGATCTCGTAGACCGACTTCTCCATCAGCGTGCCCGTCGGGCAGGCCTGCACGCAGGCGCCGCAGGAGACGCAGTCGGAGTTCAGGAACGACTCGTGCATGCCGGCCGAGACGCGGCTGCCGAAGCCGCGGCCCTCGATCGTGAGCGCGAAGGTGCCCTGCACCTCCTCGCAGGCGCGCACGCAGCGCGAGCAGACGATGCACTTGGAGGGGTCGTAGGCGAAGTACGGGTTCGACTCGTCCTTCGCCATGTACTTGAAGTTGTCGGCCCCGTCGCGGGTCGTCGGGAACACGTGGTTGTCGCCGTCGTAGCCGTAGCGGACGGCGCGCAGGCCGACGACGCCGGCCTGGTCCTGCAGCTCGCAGTCGCCGTTGGCGGCGCAGGTCAGGCAGTCGAGGGGGTGGTCGGAGATGTAGAGCTCCATCACGCCGCGGCGCAGCTTCTTGAGGCGCTCGGTCTGCGTGTGCACCACGAGGCCCTCGGCCACGGGCGTCGTGCAGGAGGAGGGGGTGCCGTTGCGCCCGTCGATCTCGACGAGGCAGAGGCGGCACGAGCCGAACGCGTCGAGCATGTCGGTGGCGCAGAGCTTCGGGATCTCGATCCCGGCCTCGACGGCGGCGCGCATGATCGACGTGCCCGCCGGCACGGTGACCGGGAAGCCGTCGACGGTGAGGGTGACGGTCTCGGTCGCCCGCGAGGCGGGGGTCCCGTAGTCGGTCTCCTGGATCAGGGTCATCGCATCCTCCTCGCGGCCTAGCGGGCGGGGGTCTCCTGCGGCGCGGGGACGACCTCGTCGCGGAAGTGGTTGAGCACGCTCATCACGGGGTACGGGGTGAAGCCGCCGAGGGCGCACAGCGAGCCGTACTTCATGGTCTCGCAGAGGTCCTCGATCAGCTCGATCTGGGCGGGCACGTCCTCGCCCTGGCGGATCTTCTCGATCGTCTCGACGCCGCGCGTCGAGCCGATCCGGCACGGGGTGCACTTGCCGCAACTCTCGACGGCGCAGAACTCGAACGCGAAGCGGGCCTGGCTGAGCATGTCGGCCGTGTCGTCGAAGATCGTCACGCCGGCGTGGCCGATCAGCCCGTCCTTGGCGGCGAACGCCTCGTAGTCGAACGGGGTGTCGAAGAGCGCGCGGGGGAAGTAGGCGCCGAGCGGGCCGCCGACCTGGACGGCCTTGACGGGGCGGCCGCTGAGGGTGCCGCCGCAGACGTCGTCGACGAGCTCGCCGAGCGTCATGCCGAAGGCGGCCTCGAAGAGGCCGCCGTGCTTCACGTTGCCGGCCAGCTGGATCGGGATCGTGCCGCGCGAGCGGCCGACGCCGTACTCCTGGTAGGCGGCCGGGCCCTCGGCGAGGATCACCGGCACCGAGGCCAGCGAGATCACGTTGTTGATCACGGTCGGCTTGCCGAACAGCCCCTCGTGGGCGGGCAGCGGCGGCTTGGAGCGCACGATGCCGCGCTTGCCCTCGAGGCTGTTCAGGAGCGACGTCTCCTCGCCGCAGACGTAGGCGCCGGCGCCGACCCGCACCTCGAGGTCGAACGCGCGGCCGGAGCCGAGCACGTCGGGTCCGAGGATGCCGTGCGCGCTGGCGGTGGCGATCGCGGACTCGAGCGCCTCGATCGCGTGCGGGTACTCGGAGCGCACGTAGATGAAGCCCTTCGTGGCCTCGACGGCGAGGCCGCTGATGACCATGCCCTCGATCAGGACGAACGGGTCGCCCTCCATGATCATGCGGTCGGCGAAGGTGCCGGAGTCGCCCTCGTCGGCGTTGCAGACGATGTACTTGCGGTCCGCGCTCGTCTCGAGCACGGTGCGCCACTTGATGCCGGTGGGGAAGCCGGCGCCGCCGCGGCCGCGCAGGCCCGAGTCGGTGACGGCCTGGACGACGTCGGCGGGGGCCATGGCGATCGCCGCGCGCAGGCCCTTGAGCCCGCCGTGCGCCTCGTAGTCCTCGAGGGACAGCGGGTCGGTGACGCCGCAGCGGGCGAAGGTGAGGCGCGTCTGGCGCGCGAAGAAGGGGATCGCCTCGGTCGGGCCGTGGCCGAGCGCGTGCTCGCCGCCCGTCAGGAGCCCGGCGTCGAGCAGGCCCGGCACGTCGTCGGCGGTGATGGGGCCGTAGGCGACGCGGCCCGCGTCCGTCTCGACCTCGACCAGCGGCTCGAGCCAGATCATGCCGCGCGAGCCGTTGCGCACGATCTCGAGGTCGAGGCCGCGCACGGCGGCCTCCGTCTCGAGGGCGACGACGACGGCGTCGGCGCCGAGCGCGAGGGCGGCGGCGTCGCGGGGGACGTAGACGCGGGTCACGCGCCGACCCCCGTCGCGAGGCGGCCGATCGTCTCGGGGGTGACGCGGCCGTGGACCTCGTGGTCGAGCATCGCGGCCGGCGCGCAGGCGCAGAGGCCGAGGCAGTAGACCGGCTCGAGGGTGAGGGCGCCGTCGGCGGTCGTCTCGTGGAAGTCGATCCCGAGGATCCGGCGGGCCTCGTCGGCGAGGGCGTCGCCGCCCATCGACTGGCAGGCCTCGGCGCGGCAGAGCTTGAGCGTGCGCGCCCCGCCCGGCTCCTGGCGGTAGTCGGGGTAGAAGGTCATCGTGCCGTGGACCTCGGCGCGGCCGAGGTTGAGGACCTTGGCGATCGCGCGGATCGCGTCCTCGGGCACGCAGCCGAACTCGTGCTGGACGGCGTGGAGAATGGGCAGGAGCGGGCCCTCGAGGTGCGCGAGGCCGGCGGCGATCTCCGTCGCCCGGCGGTGGGTCTCGCTCTCCTCGTGCTCGTCCGTCATGCCTGCTCCCCGGCGTCCCCGGGCGGCGTCCCGCCCGACGCCCGAAGTATCCGCCGCGCCGGGCCGGCCCGCCAATCGCAAGGCCCTCTCGTGTGATAGTCCAAACCTATCGGAATCGGCCGTATGGCCATTCGCCCATAGCGAGCGCCGATCGCCCGCGCGGGCCCGGCGGGCGCCCGTCCGGTAGGGTCCCGCCATGGCCGACCCGCACCGCGAGACCCCGTCGGGCCTGCCCCGCGCGCGCGGCCTCGGGATCCCCTTCGACGGCGAGCCCGGGCCGCTCAACGCGATCACCGACGTGCCCGGCCTCGAGGTGGGGTACGCCACGGTGATCGAGGGCGACGACGTGCGCACCGGGGTGACCGCGATCCACCCGCGCGGACGCGCCCGCCCCTACGACCCGTGCGCGGCGGGGGTCCACTCCCTCAACGGCAACGGGGAGCTGACCGGCTGGGCCTGGATCGAGGAGTCGGGGACGATGTCCCTGCCCATCACGATCACGTCGACCGCGGCCGTGGGCCTCGCGCACGCCGCCACCGTGTCCTGGGTGGCCGACCGCCACCCCGACCCCAACGACGTCTGGATGCTGCCCGTCGCCGCCGAGACCTGGGACGGCTTCCTGCACGACCTCTACGGCCGGCGCATCACGGAGGCCGAGGTGCACGCGGCGCTCGACGGCGCCGCCGCGGGCCCCCTCGAGGAGGGCTCGGTCGGGGGCGGCACCGGCATGAACTGCTACGGCTTCAGCGGCGGCTCGGGCACCGCCTCGCGGGTCGTCCCGTGGGGGAGCGGCGCCTACACGGTCGGCGCCTTCGTGCAGGCCAACTTCGGCGACCGCCCGGAGCTCGCGATCGCCGGCGTGCCGCTCGGCGCGGCACTCGCCGCCGACGACCCGTTCAACGACACCGACTGGGTCGTGCCGCCGGGCGCGGGTTCCGTGATCGCGATCATCGCCACCGACGCGCCGCTCCTGCCCCAGCAGGCCAAGGCGCTGGCCCGGCGCGTCCCGCTCGGGCTCGCCCGCACGGGCACGACCGGCTCGCACTTCTCCGGCGACCTGTTCCTCGCGCTGTCGACCGCCAACCCGGGCGCCTTCGCCACCGGCTTCCCGCTCGGCGAGCCGGCGGATGCCGAGATCGCCGCGCTGCGCTTCCTGCCCTGGGGGCGGCTCGACCCGCTCTTCGCCGCGGTCGTGCAGAGCGTGGAGGAGGCGGTGGTGAACGCGCTGGTCGCCAACCGCGAGATGACGGGGCGCAGGGGGCGGCGGATGCCCGCCCTGCCGCGCGAGCAGGTGGTCGAGCTTCTGCGCGCCGCCGGCCGGATCGGCTGACCCTCAGCGGTCGCGCCCGCCCGTGGCGAGCGCCCAGCCGAGGCCGATCAGCGCCATCCCGGCGACGCCGACCACCCACTCGCCGAGCGAGGTGGGGAGCCCCGTGAGCAGGAAGAGGCCCGAGCGCGCGGGCGGGCCGGCGGCGAGGTTCGCGCAGCCGACGAGCACGGAGACGAGCGCGAGGTACGCGCCGACGGCGATCAGGGGGACGGCGAGGGCGATCCGGAGCAGGCGCATGCCCCCGGTCGCCCGCGTCCGGGCGGGGCTTACGCGGGGCGCCTAGTCGTCCTCGTCCACGCCGCCCTGGCCGTAGGTGAAATCGCTCCAGTCCTCATCGGCCAGCTCGTCGGGGTCGTCGATCTCGATCTCGTCGTCGTCAACGATCTCGTCGTCGTCGGGCTCGTCGGCCATCGTCGCCTCCTGCCGTCGCGGGGATCACCGCCGATTGTCCCGCACCGGGGGCGGCTGTCAACCGCGGCGCGGTGCCGGGGCGGTGAGCGCCGCGGGGGCTACCAGCGGTCCCAGCGGATCACGTCCGCCGCGGGCCGGCGGGGGCCCGGCTTGAAGTCGCTGCCGATCGTGTGGGCGACGGGGAGGAGGCACGTCTGCGTGACCTCCGCGTAGGGGATGCCGAGGGCCTCGGCGACCTCGCGCTCGTAGGTCAGGTGCAGCGTGGTCCAGCACGTGCCGAGCCCGCGCGAGCGGGCGGCCAGGCAGAAGCTCCACGCCGCCTGGACGATCGAGCCCCAGCCGGCCGCCTGGCCCTCGGGCCCGGCCTGGTCGAGGCGTCCGGCGATGCACGGGATCACCAGCGCCGGCACCTCGTGGAGGTGGTCGGCGAGGTGCTGCGCGGACTCGGCGGCGCGGCGGGCCGCCGGCGTCGGCTCGGCGACGGGCTCGGCCGCCGCCGCGAAGGCCTCGAACGAGCGGCGGTACCAGTGCGCGACGGCGTCCTTGGCGGGCTGGTCGGTGAGGACCACGAACGACCAGGTCTGCGCGTTCCCGGCGCTCGGGGCCTGCAGGGCGAGGTCGACGCACTCCTCGAGCAGCGCCCGCGGCAGCGGGCGCTCCAGGTCGAGCCGCTTGCGCACGGCGCGGGTGGTGGACAGGAGCTCGTCGGCGGTGAGATCGGGCATGCGGCGGACGCTAGCAGCGGCACCGTCATCCATAGGAATACTCCGATGGATTTCTCCGAGGCATCGGCGCTTCATGTATTAGGCATAAACCTATATGTCTTATCCGCGCATCGCCCTCAGCCGTTGCGTTCCCGGTCCCCGGGCCGATCCGGTAGGGTCGCCCCATGCACGGGCCCGTCGACCGCGGGGCGGACGCCCCGCCCGAGGCCGTCCGCACGGGCCGCGTCGTCGCGCTCGCGGTGGTCGCGGCGCTCGGCGGCTTCCTGTTCGGATACGACTCGAGCGTCATCAACGGCGCCAACAAGGCCGTCTTCGCGGAGTTCTCGATCACGTCGGGCTTCGTGCAGGGGTTCGTGGTCTCGGTGGCCCTGCTCGGCTCGGCGGTCGGCGCGTTCGTCGGCGGCGGCATCGCCGCCCGCTACGGGCGCCGCCGCGTGATGCTGGTGGCCGCCGTCCTGTTCCTCGTCGCCGGCGTCGGCACGGGGCTCCCGATCGCCGTCTGGGACTTCATGGCCTGGCGCGTGGTCGGCGGCTTCGCGATCGGCCTCGCCGCCGTGGTCTCGCCGATGTACATCTCCGAGATCGCGCCCGCGCACCTGCGCGGGCGGCTGTCGTCGCTCTTCCAGTTCGCGATCGTGATCGGGATCTTCGCGACGCAGCTCGTCAACGAGGTGATCGTCAATCTCGCGGGCGACTCCGCCTCCAACCCGCTCGGCCCGCTCGAGGCCTGGCAGTGGATGTTCCTCCTGATGGTCGTGCCCGCGGCCGTCTACGGCCTGCTCGCCGCGCGCCTGCCCGAGTCGCCGCGCTACCTGGTCGAGGTCGACCGCACCGACGCGGCCCGGGCGGTCCTGCAGTCCATCTACGTCGACGACGTCGCCCCCAAGCTCGCGGCCATCAGGGCGTCGCTCGACGACGACGACGGCCGCTCGCGCCTCGCCGACCTGCGGGCCCGCGGGACGGGGCTCCTGCCGATCGTCTGGATCGGCATCGGGGTCGCCGTCTTCCAGCAGTTCGTCGGCATCAACGCCGTCTTCTACTACTCCAACCTGATCTGGGAGAGCGTCGGGTTCGACGCCGGCGACGCCTTCCTGACCTCGACGATCATCTCGCTGGTCAACGTCGCCTTCACCGTGGTGGCGATCCTGCTCGTCGACCGCATCGGCCGCAAGCCGCTGCTCCTGATCGGCAGCGTCGGGATGGCGCTGAGCCTCGGCACCCTCGCCGTGGTGTTCGAGACGGCGCCGCGGGTCGACGGGGCGCCGTCCCTCGAGGGCGCCCAGGGGCCGCTGGCCGTGGTCGCCCTCAACGTCTTCGTGGCCTTCTTCGCCGCCACCTGGGGTCCCGTCGTCTGGGTCCTGCTCGGCGAGATGTTCCCCAACAGCATCCGCGCGGCCGCGCTGTCGGTGGGCGTGATGGCCAACTGGATCGCCAACTTCGTGGTCTCCGAGACCTTCCCCGAGCTGGTGCAGGTCTCCCTCGGGCTGGCCTACGGCCTGTTCACCCTGTTCGCGGTCCTGTCCTTGGTCTACGTCTGGCGCTTCGTGCGCGAGACGCGCGGCGCCGAGCTCGAGGAGATGGACGCCCTCGAGGCCGGTCGCACGTAGGATCCGTCCATGCTGATCGACGACCTGCGCGCGGCCTGCGCCGCCGATTGGCGCGCGTTCACCGATCACGCCTTCGTGCGGGGCATCGCCGACGGCACGCTGCCCGAGGCCGCGTTCCGCGAGTACCTGGTCCAGGACTACCG
>CAIQOY010000353.1 GCA_903873565.1 uncultured Actinomycetes bacterium | reverse complement strand
TGATGACCTTCCTGATGTGGATCGGCCGCCTCGAGCTGATCCCCATCCTCGTCCTCGCGACGCGGGCGTACTGGCTGCGGTGAGCGCGATCGCCCATCGCCCGACGACGGTGCGCCTGGCTCCTGCCCTGCGCGTCGTCGGGCTCGTGGTCGGCGGCGCCGGTGCCACCCTCGCCGCCCCGCTGATCTACGCGGCGGCCCTCGGCGAGGACCTCGTGCCCTACCTGGCGCCGCTGGTCCTGTCGGGGATGGTGTTCCTCGCCGCGTTCCTCGCCGGGCGGCGGCTCGAGACCCCGAACCGCCGCGAGGCGCTCCTCGCCGCCGTCCTCACCTGGCTCGGCCTGTCGGCGCTCGGCATCCTCCCGTACGTCCTCGGCAGCGCGCCCGGCGGCCCGCAGGGCGTCGTCGACGCCTTCTTCGAGAGCACGGCCGGGTTCACGGCGACGGGCGCCACCGTGATGACCGACTTCGCCGCGCAGCCGCGCGCGCTGATGCTGTGGCGCTCCCAGACCCAGTGGATCGGCGGCATCGGGCTGATCGTCCTCGCGGTGATCTTCCTGCCGCGCCTCGCCGTCGGCGGCCGCCAGCTGATCGAGACGGAGACCGCCGGGCCGCAGCTCGAGAAGCTGGCGCCGCACCTGCGCGCCTCGACCTTCCGCATCGTCGGCGTCTACGTGGCCCTGACGATCCTCGTCATCGCCGGCCTGACCGCCCTCGGCGCGGCCGGCCTCGCGCCCGGCATGGGGCCGTTCGAGGCGGTCACGCACGCCTTCACCACGGTGTCGGCCGGCGGCTTCTCGCCCGATTCCCGCTCGATCGAGCCGTTCGGCCCGTGGGCGCAGTGGCTGATCGCGATCGCCATCGTGATCGCCGGCACCAACCTCGCGCTGTGGTTCCGGGCGATCGTGCTCGGGCGGGTGGCGAGCTTCAAGGACGACGAGCTGCGCTGGTACCTCGGCATCATCGGCGTCGGCGCGGTGATCGTCCTGATCGAGCTGGTGGCCTCGGGCACGTACGGGTTCGCCGACGGGATCCGGCAGGCGTTCTTCCAGGTCGCCTCGATCACCACCGGCACGGGCTACGCCTCCGCCGACTTCGCGCTCTGGGGCGAGCTCGCCCTCGGCACGCTCTTCATCCTGATGTTCGTCGGCGGCTGCACGGGCAGCCCCACGGGCGCCCTCAAGGTGATGCGGGTCGTGCTGTTCGGCCGGGTCATCCTGCGCGAGATCCGCGCGACGATCCATCCCGAGCAGGTGCGCCTGATCCGCATCAACCAGCGGCCCGTCAACCCGCGCATCGTCCACGGGGTTCTCGTCTTCGTGCTGCTCTACGTCGTGCTGGTCCTGCTCAGCGGCGTCGCGCTCCTGCTCGACCCGGGCCGCCCGGAGGGCCTCAACTTCGAGGACGCGCTGAGCGCCTCGGCCGCCTCGATCGGCAACGTCGGGCCCGGCTTCGGCTTCCTCGGGCCGATGGGCTCCTACGAGCCCTTCTCCGCGCCGTCGAAGGTGTTCCTCGCGCTCCTGATGGTGGTGGGAAGGCTCGAGATCTTCCCGGTGCTGGTGGTGCTGAGCCGCGCCTTCTGGCGCGCCTAGGCCCGACGGGGGGATGCGCCCGGCAGGATTCGAACCTGCGGCCTCGAGATTAGAAGTCTCTCGCTCTATCCCCTGAGCTACGGGCGCACCCGGAACGGTACCCGGCGCGGTCGTACGGCGATACGCAGCACACTGGCCGGGTGCGCTACCCGT
>CAIQOY010000352.1 GCA_903873565.1 uncultured Actinomycetes bacterium | reverse complement strand
GATCATGGTGGGCGAGCGTGCCGCGGCGTTCGTGCTCGCGGACGCGGCCGAGCAGGCCGCCCGCGGCGTCCTGCGCTGACGGTCGATCCCCGGCCGCCCCGACCGGATATCCTGCCGCCCATGGCCCTCGCCGCCTTCGACCCCGCCCGCGTCGTCTCGGACCTCGAGGAGCTGCGCGCCCTGACGGGCGGCCCCGACGGCGCCCGCCGGCTGGCCTGGACCGACGACTGGGTGAAGGCGCGCGACTTCCTGCGCGCGAAGCTCGCCGAGATCCCGGGGGTCACCCACGAGATGGACGAGTGCGGGAACATCTGGGCCACCCTGCCCGGGGCGCGGCCCGAGTGCGTGGTGGCCGGCAGCCACGTCGACGCCGTGCCGCGCGGCGGCTGGCTCGACGGGGTGCTCGGCGTGATGGGCGCGCTCGAGGTGCTGCGCGCGGCCGCCGCCGAGGGCACGCCGCCCTGCACCGTCAGGCTGGTCGACTGGGCCGACGAGGAGGGCGCGCGCTTCGGCCGCAGCCTGCTCGGCTCGTCGGCCTTCGCCGGCACCCTCGAGATCGACGACGTGAAGCGGCTGACCGACAAGGACGGCATCACGCTCGACCAGGCGCTCAAGGCGATGGGCGTCGACCTCGACCAGTCGCACCTCGCCAGGCGCCGCATCGACGACGTGCGCGCCTACCTCGAGCTGCACATCGAGCAGGGGCCGGTCCTCGAGAGCGAGGGGCTGGCGGTCGGCGCCGTGCTCGGCACCGTCGGCGTCGAGCGCTACACCGTCACCTTCCGGGGGCAGGCCGCGCACGCGGGCTCGACCCCGATGCTGCACCGCCGCGACACCTTCTCCGCGGCCGCGCGCTTCGCGCTGCTCCTGCGCGAGGTCGCGATCGGGCACGCGGGCGTCTCCACGATCGGCAACGCCGTCTGCACGCCGGGCGTGGTCACCGCCGTCCCCGGCGTCACGGAGATCCTCGTCGACCAGCGCCACCTCGACGCCGACGTGCTCAAGGCGATGAACGACGACGCCCGCGCCGCGTCCGAGGAGGCGGCGGCCGAGTTCGGCTGCACGGTCGGCTGGGAGCCGCTCTGGCGGATCCCGCCGATTCCGTTCGACCCGGACCTGATCGCCGACGCCCGCGCCGCCGTCCAGGAGGTCACGGGCACGGACCGCGCGCTGCCGTCGGGCCCGCTCCACGACGCCGCCGAGATGGCCCGCATGGTGCCGACCGTGATGCTGTTCGCCTCGTCGACGAACGGCCTCTCGCACTGCCCCGAGGAGGACACGCCGATCGAGCACCTGCTGCTCGCCGCGCGCGCCTTCGGGATCGCGACGGGCCGGGCGATCGAGCGGGTCGGCGCGGCCTAGCGCCGGCGCGGCACGACGACCCGGTCGGTCGTCGAGGTGCCCGTCGTCGCGCCCGTGGCCGTGAAGGTGGTCGTGACCGTCAGGACGAGGCGGGCCGTGCGCAGCGCGGCCCGCGCCTTGGCGTTGAGGCGGCAGGCGATCACGTGCTCCCCGGCCTTCTTCACGGTCGCGCGTGCCGTGCAGCGGGTGACCGCCTTGGCCTTCCCCGACGGGCTGGTCGCGGTCTGCCGGATCCGGCCGGGCCCGGACGTCGTGACCGTCGTGCGCAGCGCGACCGAGCCATCGGTCGCGGTCAGGACGCGCGGCTTCGTGGCCGTAATGCCGGCACCGCGCGTCGCGGTCGTCGCAGCCGGCGACTGGGTCGTGACCGCGACCGGCGCCGAGACCGCGCCGGGGCCGCGGGCGTCGGTCGCGCGGACGCGGATCGCGTACGCGGTGCCCGGCGTCAGGCCCCCGACGACGAGTGGGCTCGCGGTCGTGGCGGGCGTCGTCGTCGACCAGGCACCGCCGTTCAGCGAGTACTGGTAGCCGGTGATCGGCGTGCCGTTCGCCGCGGGCGCCGTGAAGGAGACGGTGGCCGTCGTGTCGGAGGCCGACGCGGAGAGGCCGGTGGGGGCGTCGGGCGTCACCTGGACGATCGTCACCGAGTCCTGCGTGGAGTTGGCGCTGATCAGCCGTGAGCCGTCCGGCGTGATCGCGACGTTCCAGGGCTCCGCTCCGCCCAGGGCGATGGTGTCGAGGGACTGCCCGGTCGCCGGATCGAGCACCGCGATCGATCCGCCGTTGCCGGCGCATGTGACGTACAGTCGATTCCCGGACGGGCTGATGGCGATTCCGTACGGCATCGCGCCGGCCGGGAGGTCGTAGTCAGCGATGACCCTGCGGTTGGCGGTATCGGCGACGAGCACGCTGTCGTTACCCGAGCTCGTCGCATAGAGGTGGGAGCCGTCCGGCGACAGCGCGAGCGCGTTCTCGCCGCTGAGTGCGAACGGCGCCACGGTGAAGGGGGAGGTGACGTTGTCGAGGGGCAAGGCCTCCCAGAGGAGGTTGGGGCCGAGCCCGTTCGTGTAGACGCGGGTCTCGGACCCGTGGACGACGATCGCCGACGGCTGGCCCATCGCGCCGCCGGAGACGATGTCCGCCTCGAACTGCCCGGTCACGAGGTCGACCGCCCCCACGCCGCTGCTGCCGAAGTTGGCGACGAAGGCCCACCGTCCGTCGGCGGTGATCGCGATTCCCTCAGGGGCGCCGGTGTAGCCGGTCCGGGCGGTCTGGATCGGGCCTCCGACCGTCGTGGCCGTCGCGGTGTCGATGGCCTGGAGGTGGCTCGGGGCGAGGGTGACGTACGCGCGTGTGCCCGACGGGGCGAAGGCGACGCCGCTTGGCGCGGTGCCGACCGGGATCGTCGCCGTCTGCTCGCGCCGTCCCAGGTCGACCACCGCCACGGTGTTCCCCATCTCGTTCGTGACGTAGGCGGTGCTGCCGTCCGGGCTGATCGCCGCCGAGCGTGGCAGCAGGAAGCCGGTCAGCGTTGTGACCTCGTAGGCGTGCGCCGTCGGCGCACCGAGAGCGGCGACCGCGCACGCGGCTGCGACGGCGAGCAGCGGCAGGCGTCGGCGGGGGGACCGGCTCACGCCGCCCATCCTACCGTCCGACCGCGAACGGCCGTTCTCAGCCCTTGGCGAACTGCGGGATGATCTGCTCGCCGTAGACGTCGATCGTGCGCTCGCGGTCGCCGGCCATCAGGTAGATGTTGTAGTGCTTGACGCCGATCGCCTCGAGCTCCTTGAGCTTGGCG
>CAIQOY010000351.1 GCA_903873565.1 uncultured Actinomycetes bacterium | reverse complement strand
GTCCGTGCCACAGGTGTCGCGCACGCCGGCCGAGGTCGTGGCCGGCGCCCAGTCGCGCTACGGGCCGGTCGCCCCGCTCCTGCCGCTGCTCGACCTGCTCGACGAGGGACTGCGGATCGCCGTCATCGCCAAGCCCTGCGACCTCAACGCGGTGCGCAACCTCGCCCGGCGCGACCCGCGCGTCGACGCCCAGGTCGCCTACCTCCTGACCATCTTCTGCGGCACGACGGCGAGCGCGCTGATGCCGCGGGACATGGCCCGGGCGACCGGGGTCGACCCCGACGCCCTCACCCTGATGCGCTACCGCGGCATGGGCTGGCCCGGCCCCACCGTCCTCGAGGACGCGGCCGGGGCCCGGACGGAGCTCTCCTACCGCGAGGCCTACCTGGACGAGACCGAGGCCCGCTGGACGTACGACGCCCCCTGGCGCTGCAAGGTCTGCCCCGACCAGCTCGGCGAGCTCGCCGACGTCTCGGTGCCCGACGGCTGGCTCCTCGCCGACGACGGCACGCCCCTGCACGAGGAGGCGCCCGGCGTCAACGTCGTCTTCGAGCGCACCGCGCGGGGCAGCGAGCTCGTGCGGGCCGCCGCCGACGCCGGGGCGATCGAGCTGGCGCCGCTCTCCGAGCGCGACTTCGCGTGCATGCACGCCGACCACCGCGGGTTCCGGCTCGGGGAGGCGGCGCGCCTCGCCGCCCTGCGCGAGGCGGGTGCGGCCGAGCCGCGCGTGACGGGCTACCGGCTCGCGCAGATGGTCGAACTGGCCGACGAGGGCTTCCTGGCCGACCAGCGCGCGGGCACCCTGGAGCGCATCGCCCGCGGGCAGGCGTCCGAGCCCGCTCCCTGACGGCGCGCCGGCAGCCGTCGCGAGCCCGCGGCGTGTGCGATCATCGGCCAGTGCGCACCTGCCGGGCAGCTATCCTCGAGGCCTACGACGCGCCGCTCGTGATCCGCGACGACCTCGAGGTCGCGGACCCCGAGCCGGGCGAGGTGCTGGTGCGCCTCGGCGCGAGCGGCGTCTGCCGCTCCGACCTGCACTCGATCGACTGGACCGACCGCCTGCCCCTGCCCTCGATGCTCGGGCACGAGGGCGCCGGCACCGTCGAGGCCGTCGGAGCCGGGGTCGCCTCCGTGGCGGTCGGCGACCGCGTGGTGATGGCGTGGGTCGCGCCCTGCGGCGACTGCCGCATGTGCCGGCGCGAGCGCCCCGCGCTCTGCACCGAGCAGGGGGGCTACGAGTCGGGCTTCATGGTCGACGGCACGAGCCGCTACTCGCTGCAGGGCCAGACCGTGCACCACTACTCCTCCTCCACCTTCTCGGAGTACGCCGTCATCCCCGAGGTGGCCGCGATCAAGGTGGAGACGGACCTGCCCTGGGAGCACCTCGCCCTCGTCGGCTGCGCCGTCACCACCGGCGTCGGCGCCGCCCTCAACACCGCCAAGGTGCAGCCCGGCGACACGGTCGCCGTGATCGGCTGCGGTGGCGTCGGCCTGAGCGCCGTGCAGGGCGCCCGCATCGCCGGGGCGGCCCGCATCATCGCCGTCGATACGCAGGCCTCCAAGCTCGCCCTGGCGGCCGAGCTCGGCGCGACCGACGTCGTCGACGCCTCGGCCGTGGACCCCGTGGAGGCGGTGCGCGAGCTGACCGGCGGCGTCGACCACGCCTTCGAGGCGCTCGGCCTCCTCCCCACCATCGACCAGGCGCTGAAGATGACGGGCCGCGGCGGCCAGACCACGCTGATCGGGATGGTCGAGGCCCACGAGCTGACCGAGATCGCGACGATGCCGATGGTCGTCGAGGAGCGGGCGATCGCCGCCTCCTGGTACGGCACCTTCGTGCC
>CAIQOY010000350.1 GCA_903873565.1 uncultured Actinomycetes bacterium | reverse complement strand
TCGTCCTCCCCGAGGCGGACATCCCGGGCGACGCCGAGGCCGGGGGCGGGATCCTCGGCGACGAGACGCTGCTCGACGGCGTCTGGCTGCGCGCCTAGCCGACCTGCGTCACCGTCACGATCGCCGGCGGCACCGCCGGGATCGCGGGCGGGCCCGTCTCGGCCGGCAGCCCGAGGGAGACGATCAGCGCGATGATCGCGACCACGGTGGCGGGGTGCAGAAGGCGCGTCATGCCAGTGATGACTCGCACTGGGGAAGGGTCTGACTCGACCGCTCCCGCCCGGAGCCGGCTCACGGCCGATCATGGCCGGTCGGGCCGGGCTGCGATGCCGGGATTGCCGCAGGAGCCGCCATCCGCCCGCGGAATCCCTGCGTATCGACTAACGTTATGACAGTCATGAGCACCCCTTACCGCACCGTCGATCCCTACCGGGACACCCACGTGATCGACTCGCGTGGCCCCCGCACGAACCAGGCGATCGTCGGCGTGGGCGCGCTGATCGCGTTCCTCCTGCAGCAGGAGTGGATCATCGTGCTGCTCGCCCTGCAGCTGATCGTGGGCCTCACCCTCGGGCGCCGCTTCTGCCTGCCCTGCCGGCTGTGGTTCGACATCCTGCAGCCGCGGCTCGGCGAGGGCCGGATCGAGGACGCCCGCGTCCCGCGCTTCGCCAACGTGATCGGCGCGGTCTTCCTGACCGCCGCCTCGGTCCTGCTCTACGCGGGCTTCGGGACGATCGGCTGGGCGCTGTCGCTCATCGTCGCCGCGCTGGCCCTGCTCGCCGCCACCACCGGCCTCTGCGTCGGCTGCGAGATGTACATGCTGCTCGCCCGCGTGCGCGGCGTCACCGTCGACCGCCACCCGGCCGTCTAGGCCCCGCCCCATGGACCGCGTCCTCATCGTCATCGGCCTCGTCGTCCTCGTCGGCGCCGTGCTCGCCGCCAGCCGCCTGCGCGGCCGCCGCGCCACCGCGCTGCCGACCAGGGTGGACGCCGCCGGCCTCGGCCTCGACGCCGCCCACGGCGACACCGCCGTGGTGGCGTTCTCGGGGCCGCTCTGCCACGCCTGCCAGGAGTGGGGCTCCGAGCTCGACGGCGCCGGCATCCCCTACCGCAAGGTCGACGTGCTCAAGGAGGCCGGCCTCGCCCGCGCCCACGGCGTCACGACGACCCCGGTGGTGCTGGTCGTGGAGCGCTCGAGCGGCACCGTGCTGGAGGGCTTCGACGAGGGACCCGACGCGGCGAAGGTCGAGCGCGTCCGCGAGCTCGTCCTGGTCTAGCGTCCGGCGGCGGCCCTACAGTGGCCGCGTGATCGAGGTCGGAGGCACCGAGGGCGGCCGCGAGATCGCCCGCGCCTTCGTCGAGCTGCAGCGCATCCTCGACCGCATCCGCCGCGGCGAGCTCGAGGCGACGCCGTCGGAGGAGCACCGCCTCGCGATGGCGCTGGACGCGCTGCGCGAGCTGCGCGCCGCCGCCTAGGCCTCGCGCACGGGCCGCTCCCCCCAGCGCTCCCAGGCCGACGAGAAGGCCCCGAGCAGCGCCGCCTGCAGGTCCTCGGGGCCGGCCGGCCCGAGCCGCCGCGCCCAGCGCCGCCGCTCGCGGGCCCGATCGGCGAGGCGCCCGTCGCCGATCGACTCGGCCATCGACTCGCCGGCCCGGGCTCGCGCCTCGATCGCGCGGCGGATGCGGGCGGCCTCGTCGGGCCGCTGCTCGAGCCGGCGCAGGTCGACGAGGCAGTCGGGGCAGGGCCGGATCGTCGGCTCGTCGACCGCGGGGCCCGCGCAGGCCCCGCAGGCGGGGCACGAGAAGGCGGCGAGGCGCACGCGGTCGGCGCGCGCGGCCGGATGGTCGACGAGGCGCACCCACACCGAGCGATCGCGCTGGTCGACCTCGGTGCCCTCCACGACGAGGAGGTCGCCGTCGTACGGGCGCAGGCGCACCTGGTCGCCGCGGCGCAGGCCGGTCAGCGGGCAGACCGGGGCCACCGCCTCGGCCGGCTCGCGCTCCGGCCACGGCTCGGGCTCGTCGAAGCGCACCTCGCGCACGCCGCCCGCGCCCGGGGCCGGCCAGTCGAGGTCCTCGTCGATCCACCAGTCGAGCGTCTCGCGGGCCTCGTTGAGGGCCCGCGTCAGGGTCGCGGCGGCCTGCTCGCGGCGCTCGTCACCGACGTGGCGGTCGGGATGCGACTGGGCGACCCGCGCGCGCCACGCCTTGAGGACGCCGGCGTGGTCGAGCGGCGGCTGCGCCCCGAGCAGCCACAGCGCGCGGCGGCAGTCGGCGACGGTCGGGGTGCGGCGGGGGCTCACCGCCGCAGCGTACCGGCGGAGCGGCCCCTACTCGCCGCCGTAGAAGGGGCTCGTGAGCTCGTCGCGACGGTCGACCAGGGCCTGCGCCGCCTGCGGGTCGCGACCGCGCACGGCCACCTCGATCGCCTTGCGCATCGCCTCGCGGTTGGCCTTGCGCACGAGGGTCTCGTCGCTCGCGCCCGGGTTGACCCAGACCGCGACGAAGACGATGTGGTCGTCGGTCGCCTCCAAGAGGCCGTCGGCGACCGCGTCGAGCACGCCCTGCCCGAGGCCGAGCTGGGCCGCGCCCCAGGTCAGGGTCTGGTGGCGGTCCGTCTCGGCGGTCGCCTTGTTCATCATCACGAGCGGCGGCCAGATCGGCTCGTAGCGCGTCGGGTGGTCGCCGACGCAGGCCAGCACGGGCGTGTGCCCGGGCCGCGGCGTCGTGAAGGCGGTCATCAGGGCCGCCGCGGTGGGGCTCCCGCGCCGCGCGAGCACCACGTTCACGTGGCTGCCGTTGGGCTGCTCGTCGCCGCCCCAGCCCTCGCCGATCGCCCCGTCCAGGTCCCGCGCCATCGTCGCCTCCCGGCCTCGTCGTCGCAGGCAGCCTAGCCGCTGGCGATCGGCGATCCAACGTCAGCCGGCTCACGCCCGAGCGCCCGCCGGCGCCACCGGCGACGGTAGGATGTGGCCCGTGGACGAGGAGCTGCCACCCGGGCCGCGCCCTGCGCGCAGGCGTCCGCCTGCGCCCCGCGTCCAGGACGCGCCGGTGCGCGATCGCGGCCCCGACCCGGGCCGCTCGCGCCGGCGCGAGCGCGAGCCCTCCGCGCTGCGCCCGCTGCACGTGGTCCTGCTCGTCGTCCTCGTGCTGGGGCTGATCGGCTTCACGACGCGGGTGATGGCGGGCGGCGGCGAGGAGCAGCCCGCAGCGGCGGCCGAGGCGACCACGGCCGAGACGGCCGCCGCGCCGCAGACGCAGGCCGAGGACGACGCCGCCCCCGCGACGACGGAGAAGCAGCGCGAGGACGAGGACGAGCAGCCGGCCAACACCACCGTCTTCATCACGAAGAAGCCGCCGCCGACCTACGCCAACGGCGCCAAGGCGCCCGCCAACCAGCCGGGCATCGGCGCCTACGCCTACGCCGTCCTCGACGTGAACAGCAACGAGATCGTCCTGGCCTCGAACGACACGGAGACGCGCCCCATCGCGTCCCTGACGAAGATGATGACCGGGCTCCTGATCGCGGAGGCCGGCGACTTCTCGCACCCGGTGGTCGTGTCCGAGATCGCGGCCGGCGTCGAGCCGAACAAGGACGGCCTGATCATCGGCAACCGCTACCCGCGGGGCATCCTCCTGTACTCCGCGATGCTCGGGTCGAACAACGACGCCGCCGCGGCGCTCGGCGAGGACCTGGGCGGGACCTACGGCTCCTACTACGCGATGATGAACAAGCGGGCCAAGGAGCTCGGCCTGACGCGCACCAACTACGCGAGCTCGTCCGGGCTCAACGACACCGAGAACTGGTCCACGGCCCGCGACCAGGCGATCATGCTGGCGCGCGCGATGGAGAACCCGACCTTCGCCAAGGTCTCCGGCACCCGCGAGCACGCCGTGCGCTGGCCCGACGACGCCAAGCGCCGCGTGTACGAGAACCACAACGACATGCTGGACACGTACCCCGGCACCATCGGCGGCAAGACCGGGTTCACGACGGCGGCCGGCGGCTGCCTCGCGGTCATGGTCAAGCGCGGCGGCCGCACGATGGTCGGCGTCGTCCTCGGGACGAACGACATCTGGGGCGACATGGCGCGCCTCATGGACGCCGGCTTCGCGCGCGCGTCCTGAGCTCCGCGGCGCGGCACGCGCGCCGGCGGGGAGCGCCTAGCGCTTGGGCGGGGCGACCTCGAAGTGGATGCGCGTCATCAGGACGGCTCCCACCGCGAGGGCGAGGGTGACCCCGACGCCGATCCAGCCGTGCGGCACCGTGTCGACGCCCTCCACGAGGATGACGAGGGCCAGGCAGAGGACCAGCGTGATCGCGATGATCCACATCGCGATGTGCGAGACCTTGGAATCGGGATTGCTCTGCGCCATGGCCGGGACGGTAGCAGGATCACAGGCCGTTCGGCGGCCCGTCAGTCGCCTGCGGCGAGCTCCGCGATCGGGGGGCAGGTGCAGACCAGATGGCGGTCGCCGTAGGGCTGGTCGATGCGCCGGACGGGCGGCCAGTACTTCTCCGGGCCCATGGTCACGACCGGGTAGACGGCCTCCTCGCGCGTGTACGGGTGATCCCAGTCCCCGGTCAGCATGTGGGCCGTGTGGGGCGCGTTGACGAGGGGGTTGTCGTCGGCCGGCCACTCCCCCGCGGCGACCCGGTCGATCTCCGCGCGGATCGCGATCATGGCGCTGCAGAAGCGGTCGAGCTCGCCCTTGTCCTCGGACTCGGTCGGCTCGATCATCAGCGTGCCCGCCACGGGGAACGACATCGTCGGGGCGTGGAAGCCGTAGTCGATCAGGCGCTTGGCGACGTCCTCGACGGTGATGCCCGTCTCCTTCGTGATGTCGCGCAGGTCGATGATGCACTCGTGGGCGACCAGCCCGTCCTGCCCCGTGTACAGCACGGGGAAGTGCTCGTGGATGCGCTTCGCGACGTAGTTCGCGTTGAGCACCGCCACCTGCGTCGCCTGCTTGAGGCCGTCGGGGCCCATCAGGCGGATGTAGGCCCACGAGATCGGCAGGATCCCCGCCGAGCCCCACGGGGCGGCGGAGACGGGGCCGGGGCCCGTGATCGGGCCGGCCGCGGCCTGCAGCGGGTGGTTGGGCAGGAACGGCCTGAGGTGCGCGCGCACCGCGACCGGGCCGACGCCCGGGCCGCCGCCGCCGTGCGGGATGCAGAACGTCTTGTGCAGGTTGAGGTGCGAGACGTCGGCCCCGAACTTGCCCGGCTGGGCGACGCCGACGAGGGCGTTCATGTTGGCGCCGTCGACGTAGACCTGGCCGCCCGCGTCGTGCACGAGGGCGCAGATCTCCCCCACGGTCTCCTCGTAGACGCCGTGCGTCGAGGGGTAGGTGATCATCAGGGCCGCGAGGCGGTCGCCGTACTCCGCGATCTTCGCCTTCAGGTCGTCGACGTCGACGTCGCCCTTGTCGTCGCAGTCGATCACGACGACGCGCATGCCGCACATCACCGCGCTCGCGGCGTTCGTGCCGTGCGCGGAGACGGGGATCAGGCAGACGTCGCGCTCGAGGTCGCCGCGGCTGCGGTGGTACCCGCGGATCGCGAGCAGGCCCGCGAACTCGCCCTGCGACCCGGCGTTCGGCTGCAGCGAGACGGCGTCGTAGCCGGTGATCGCGACGAGCCAGCGCTCCAGCTCGTTGATCAGGAGCAGGTAGCCGTCGGTCTGGTCGAGCGGCGCGAACGGGTGGATGTTCGCGAACTCCGGCCACGTCACGGCCTGCATCTCGGTCGTCGCGTTGAGCTTCATCGTGCAGGAGCCGAGCGGGATCATCGAGCGGTTGAGCGCGATGTCCTTGCCGGACAGGCGGCGCAGGTAGCGCAGCATCTGCGTCTCGGAGCGGTACTCGTGGAAGACGGGGTGCTGGAGGATCGCGCCCGTGCGCAGGAGGCCCTCCGGCAGCGCGTCGGGGGTCTCGCGGTCGAGCTGGTCGATGTCGCCCGTGACCCGGAACGTCTTGAAGAGGTCCTCGACGTGGTGGCGCTCGGTGACCTCGTCGAAGCTGATGCCGACGACGTCGCG
The DNA here is from genome assembly GCA_903873565.1 of uncultured Actinomycetes bacterium. Lineage (GTDB taxonomy): Bacteria > Actinomycetota > Thermoleophilia > Gaiellales > F1-60-MAGs149 > F1-60-MAGs149. Next base: position 499 of record CAIQOY010000350.1, on the reverse strand, counting down.
GTTGACGCGGCGCAGGTTGATCCCGAACTGGCGGGCCTGCGCGATCACGATGTCCGCGTGGTGCGGCACGCGCACCTGCACCGTGTCGAAGAAGGCGTCGTGCAGCACGTTGAGCCCGCCGCGGCGCAGCCCCTCCGCGAAGATCGCGGCGAGCCGGTGGACGCGCTGCGCGATGGAGCGCAGGCCGTCGGGGCCGTGGTAGACGGCGTACATCGACGCGATCACGGCGAGCAGCACCTGCGCGGTGCAGATGTTGGAGGTCGCCTTGTCGCGGCGGATGTGCTGCTCGCGGGTCTGCAGCGCGAGCCGCAGCGCGGGCGCGCCGTCCGCGTCGATCGAGACGCCGACGATGCGGCCCGGCATCAGCCGCTCGAGGCCCTCGCGCACCGCCATGTAGGCGGCGTGCGGGCCGCCGAACCCGATCGGCACGCCGTAGCGCTGCATCGACCCGACGGCGATGTCCGCGCCCATCGAGGCGGGCGAGTCGAGCAGGACGAGG
>CAIQOY010000349.1 GCA_903873565.1 uncultured Actinomycetes bacterium | reverse complement strand
TGCTCCTGGACGGCGAGCACGAAGTCGGCAGCGCGCACGAGGGCGTCGCGGCGGCCCGCCATCGGCGTGGTGCCCGCGTGGTTGGCCTCGCCCGCCACGCTCCACTCCCAGCGCCCCCGCGCCGACAGGCGCGTGGCGATCCCGAGCGTGACGTCGGCCGGGTCGAGCACGAGGCCCTGCTCGACGTGGATCTCGTAGTAGGCCGCGAGGCGCCGGTGCAGGCCTGCCGCATCGGCCGGGCGCTCGGGCCCGGCCTCGCGGATCGAGATGCCGTCCTGGTCGCGGCTGTCGGCGACCTCGTCGCCGAACGTGCCCGTCATCGTGCGCGACCCGAAGCAGGGCGTGTTGAAGCGCGAGCCCTCCTCGTCGGCGAACGAGATCACCGCGAGGCGCTCGGCGCCGGGCACGCCCGCCGCGCGCAGGGCGAGCACCGCCACCAGCGCCGAGACGACGCCCTGGGCGCCGTCGAAGGCGCCGCCCGCGGGGACGGTGTCGAGGTGCGAGCCGGCGGCCACGAGCCCCTCGGCCGGCGCTGCCGGGTCGGTGATCCAGAGGTTGCCGGCCGGGTCGTGCGCGCAGGCGAGCCCGGCCGCCTCGGCCACTGCCATCACCTCGGCCTCGGCGGCGCGCAGCTCGTCGGTCCAGGGCGCGCGGGTCCAGCCGGACTCGCCCCGGCCGTGCGCGTTGACCGCGGCGAACAGCCGCCGGAAGAGGTCGTGGTCGCAGGCGATGGTCACAGCTCCCCCCACAGCCCGCGCACCCCGAGGGTGAGCCAGGCGTTCGCGGTCCAGACGATGGCGGCGGCGGCCAGCGCGGCCACCAGCACGCCCTTCACGGCGAGGAGGAAGCGCACGAGGCGGCTGCCCGAGCGGGCCCGGTTGCGCGTGCACCAGAGCGCGAGCACGGCCAGCGCGAAGCAGCCGATCGCCGCCCCCACGGCGACGCCCAGCGCGGCTGCGGCGGAGACCGTGCCGATCGGGCGGTCGGCCGTGATGCCGGAGCGCTCGACCACGGCACCGGCCGCGATCCCGATCCCGACGAACGCCACGGCGAGGGCGAGGGCGATCACCCCGAAGCGCAGCGCGCCCATGCGCACGCCCGGGCGCGGCGGCTCGGGGGCCGGCGCGACCATCGTCTCGGGGATCTCCTCCGCCGCGATCCGCGTGGTCTGCGCCGCGTCGGCGTCCGCGATCGTGGGCGCATCGCCGGCGAGGATGCGCGCGACGTCCGCGGCGCGGGGCCGGCGCTCGGGCGCGCGCTCGAGCAGGTCGAGGATCAGCTGCTCGGCCGCGGGCGGCAGGTCCGGCTGCAGCGAGCTCGGCGGCGGCGGGTCCTCGTGCATCCGGCGCATCCCGACCTCGATCCGGTCGGGCCCCTCGAAGGGCAAGGCGCCCGTGGCCAGCTCGTAGAGCATGCAGCCCAGCGCGTACATGTCGGCGCGCTCGGTGACGTCGAGGCCGGCGGCCTGCTCGGGCGCCCAGTACTCGGGGCTGCCGACGCGCGCCCCGTCCTCGGTGATGTCGGCGTCGCCCGCCGGGCGGCGCAGGACGTCGGCGAGGCCGAAGTCGGCGACGCGCAGCTCGCCGTCATCGCCGTAGAGGACGTTGCCGGGCTTGAGGTCGCGGTGGGTCACGCCGTGCTCGTGGGCGTGCGCGAGGCCGCGGCTGATCGCGAGCCCGATGCGCGCCACGTCCGGCCAGGGCAGGGGCGCACCGGCCGCGGTGCGCACGAGCGTGCCGCCGCCGCAGTGCTCCTGCACGAGGTACGGCGCAGGCGCCGCGTCGTCGAAGTCGAGGACGCCGACCACGTTCGGGTGGCGCAGCTGCGCGAGCGTCGTCGCCTCGCGCTCGAAGCGCCGCCGCGCCTCGGGGTCGGCGGCGACGTCGGGGTGCAGCATCTTCACGGCCACGACGCGGTCGAGCCGGAGATCGCGCGCCCGGAACACCTCGCCCGTGCCGCCCCGTCCGAGCGACGCCTCGAGGCGGTAGCGTCCGCCGAGATCGGTCATGCCCGAAGCCTAGGCGGCGTCGGCCGCCGGACCGGGCTCCTCGGGGAGGATCCGGAGGTCCGGGGGCGGGTCGCCGTACGGGGCGCGGTCCGCGCCCATATCGACGCGCTCGATCGCCTCGAGGTGGCGCTCCAGCACCTGGCGGGCGCGCCGCATCACCTGGTCGTAGCGGGCGACGGCCTCCTTGGGCACGAACTCGCGCGCCGTCGCGCCGCAGTCGGGGCAGCGCAGGTCGATCTCCCAGAGGTCGTCGCCGAGGCGCCGCCACTGCACGGGCTGCACGAGCCGGGAGGGGCAGCTGCGGCACACCTCGAGGGCGGTGTCCGCGTTGCCGGTGAGCCGGTCGGGGCGGTCCATCTGGCCCGAAGGCTACGAGGCGCGTCGGATGGCGCCGCCCGGGCGGGCCGCGCCCGCGGGGTATCCTCCGGGGGCTCGCCCCCATCGGCTAGCGGCCTAGGCCTCCGCCCTTTCACGGCGGCTACGCGGGTTCGAATCCCGCTGGGGGTACCTCGTCATCGCGGCGGCCCGCGCCATGAACCACAATGGGCGCATGCGGCCTCCCGCCCTCCTCGCCGCCCTCGCCTGCGCCGTCGGCCTGGCCGCCGCGGGCTGCGGCGGCTCCGGGGACGAGGCGGCCGTGTCCGCGCCGCCGGCCACCGTCGCGGCGACGGGCGCGGCCGACGCCGCGACGACGGCCCCGGCCTCGGACCTGCGGGGCGTCGCGATCGCCGTCCGCCGCGACCCCGGCTGAGGCTGCTGCACCACGTGGGTCGGGTACCTGCGCGAGCACGGAGCCGAGGTGACGATGACGGACGATCCGGAGCGCGACGCGTTCCGGGCGGCGCGCGGCATCCCCGACGAGGTCGCCTCCTGCCACACCGCCGAGGTCGACGGCTACCTCGTCGAGGGGCACGTGCCGGTGCAGGCGATCCAGCGGCTCCTGGCCGAGCGGCCCGATGCGGTCGGGATCGCCCTGCCGGGGATGCCCGCCGACTCGCCCGGGATGGGCGGGGACGAGTCGACCTGGGCGGCGCAGCCGGTGCTCCTGATCGGCGCCGACGGCACGACCACCGCCTGGGAGTACTGAGGCGCCCCGGCCGTCGGGGCGTCAGCGCGCCGCGACGTTGAGCGCCAGCCCGGCGTCCGCGACGAGCCGCCCGAAGCGGGTGTCGACGGGCCACGGGCGCGCCGGCGCGCAGGTCCCCGTGTCGTGCACGGCCTCGAGGCGGTCGGCCAGCTCGTCCAGCGCGGCGACCGCGCGCGCATCGACCCCGTCGGGGTGCGCATCGTGGACGCCGAGGTCGATGGCGACGGCCAGCGCGCCGGCGTCGTCGAGGTCGCGCAGGATCTGCGCCGCGACCGCACTCTCCACCTGCGAGGCGCCCGGCTCGTGGAGCGCCGCACGCACGATCTGCGCGGCTCGTGCCTGGGCCGGGCCGACCGCATCCCCGGCGGCGGCCCGCTCGCCCGCGTCCGCGCCGCTCGGCCCGTGCAGCGCATCGCCGTAGCGCGCGAGCGCGCGGGCGTGGCGCGCGAGGTCGACGGCGATCGGGCCCGCGAGCCGGGTCGGCCGGATGCGGGCCGCAATGGCGACGAGGACGCCGGCGGCCAGCACCGCGGCGATCTGCTCGGGGGCGGTGTCCATCACCGGCACCCCATCCCCGGCGAGGAGGGCGACGGCGAAGCACGTGATCGCGAGCGAGGCGATCGCGTAGTTGGGCACGATGAAGGCGGCGAAGACGACGGCCGCCAGGCCCATGATCGCGACGACGAGCAGGGGGCCGCCGCCGTCGGTCACCGCGAAGGCGACGCCCGTCGCGAGCGACCCGGCGACGACGCCGATCACGCGCGACGCGAGGCGCGGCATGGTGGCGGCGTAGTCGGGCTTCATCATCCACGCGACCGTCATCGGGAACCAGTAGTCGTGGGGCATCGACCAGGTGACCGTGACCGCGGTGGCGATCGCGAAGGCGACCGCGAGCCGCAGCCCGTGCCGGGCGTAGACGCGGTCGGGGTCGAGCCGCCGCCAGACGCGCACGAGGCCCTCGCTCGTCAGGCGGCGCACCAGCCGGAACTCCGCGCGCCGCCCGAGCGGGTACGGCGGCTCCAGCGCCGCCTCGATCCGGCCCGCCTCCACGGCGATCGCGTCGAGCAGGGGGTGCAGGCGCCCGGGGAGATCGCGGCGCGCCGCGGCGAGGGCCTCCTCGAGAGCCTCGCGCGCAGGGGGCATCCGCCGCCGGCGCGGCTCGAGCTCGATCGCCGCGGCCGTCGCGAGGAGCAGGGCCGCCACCGGCGCCACGAGGCGCGTGATCGGCGCCGCCGCGGCGTCCACGCGCTCCGCCTGCAGGGCGAGCAGCACGAGCCTCAGGCGCGTCGCGGCCCCCACCAGGTCGTCGTACCAGGCGGCGGTCGCCCCCTCGGGCGCGGCGTCCGCCACGCTCGCCCGCGCGGCCTGCAGGCGCCCCGCGACGGTGTCGCGGTGCTGCCAGGCGGGGTCATCGCGGACGGCGAACCCGAGGGCCCGGAAGGCGATCGCCACGTCGGCGCGGACCCCGCCCATCCGCCGCAGGAACAGCGGACCGAGGATCGCGACGGTCGCGATCAGCCCGCCGAGCAGCACGAGGCCGCCGGTGCGGATGGACTCGCCGAGCGGCTCGGGCGTGCCGCTGTAGATCGCGAACATGACCAGCGACAACATGCCCGCGAGCGCGGCCCGCGGGCCCGCGAGCCCGACGTAGCCGCAGACGAGCGCCACCACCGCCGCGACGGCGACGTGGGCGACCGCGTGGCCCGCGACGAGCAGTCCGAGCTCGGCGGCCACCGCCATGCCGAGCGTCGCGAGCGCGAACGCCCGCAGCCGCAGCCCGAAGAACCCGCGCGGGTCGGCGATGCCGGCGAAGATCAGCCCCAGGGCGACGGGGATCGCGTCGCCGATGTCGGAGACCGCGAGCGCCACGGTCATGACGACCACGGTGACGACGCCGATGCGCGCCGGCGCGACCCAGCGCACCGCGGGCCAGTCGGTGCCGACGGCGCTGCGCACGATCGTGCCGATGGACCTGCGCGCCATGCGGCGCAGCCTACCCGCCGGCTAGGAGACCAGGAGCCCCGCGAGGCCGGACGCGAGCAGGAAGCCGCCGATCGCCGCATTGGCGACGATGCCCGCGGTGGCCCGGCCGCCGCCGCCCGTGCGCCGGGCGCGCACGCCGAGCCACAGGCCGACCGCCTGCGGTGCGGGCAGGAGCAGGACGAGCGCGAGGCCGGCGATCCAGCCGACCGCGCCCGCGGTGGTCAGCTTGTCGCCCTCGGCGACGTCCAGCCCGGCCATCAGGGGCGCCCCGATCGCGTAGGCGACGAGGTACATCGGCACCACCGCGGCCGCGCAGACCAGCGACCAGGTCGCGAGCCGGGTGCCGGGGGCCGCCGCCATGGCCGTATCTTCCCACCCGCCCGGTCGCGGGGTTGGGGGTTCCCCGCGCGGGGGCGTCCGACCCGCGCGGAATCCTTCGGCGGGTGGACGCGCTGGTCGTGGACGGGATCGAGGTCGCCGTGCGCCGCTCGGCGCGCGCCCGCCGCGTGCGCCTCGTGGCCAACCCGGGG
>CAIQOY010000348.1 GCA_903873565.1 uncultured Actinomycetes bacterium | reverse complement strand
GATGCGCACCTCGTGGGTGACCACGCGCAGGAGCCCGCGAATGCACCGCACGTGGTCGTCGTAGCCGAAGTGGTCGGGGTACACGAAGAGCAGGTGCGACGAGACCGCCATGCGGAATGCCCCGTCATCGAATGGCAGATCCGGCAGCCCGCCGGTGACGTAGCGATCCGGGTGCGCGCGACGATCGGCGTCGAAGGCATCCAGCGCCGCCATGCGACGGGCCAGGTGGTCATCGACGTCGCGGAAGAAGCCCCACGCGTAGGTGTCCGCGGTGTCACGCACGTACCGGTTGCCGAACACGGTGTCGCGCCGGGCCCGGACCATCAGGTCGTCGTGGGGCACGCGGTACTCCGGGTCCACGGCCGTCACATCAGCGCCGCGCGCGCGGGCGCCGGCCGCGAAGCCGCTCGCGCCGGCCGGGCAGTCGAGCACCGGCCCGGCGAGCAGGTCGTCGTCGGTGAGGGCGAACATCGCCACGTACTCGTCGAACGGCCGCGCCGTGACGATGATGTCGCCGATGCCGCGGTACTCCGCGTCACTCATGCGGCGTCGCCCGCCTCCGCCTCAGCGCCCGTGGCGTCTCCGGGCGTCACGCCCCGCTCGCCGGGCTCCATGCGCCGCACCACGGCGTCGCCCACGGCGCTGTAGCGGCCGGGCACGCAGGTGAGCACGATCACCTGGCCCTGCGACCCCGCCGATGCCAGCGCCGCTCCGAGCCCCTCGAGTCGGCCGGAGTCGGAGTAGCCCAGGGCGTCGTCGATGATGACGGGGGCTCCCCCGTCGCCGGACACCAGGCGCGCGGCCGCGAGGCGCCCGAGGAGCGCGATCTGCTCGCGGGCGCCGCCCGACAGGGCATCGAACGCCACGGTGACCCCATCGCGCGTGCGTGCCGTCACCTGCAGGGTGGCGTGGTCAACCTCGAGCGTGGTGTCCCCGCCGAACACCAGCCGGGCGAGGCGCTCGAGCTCCGCGCGGAACGGCGCCACGTACGCCCGGCGCGCGGCATCGCGGTGGCGGGTCATCACCTCGTGCAGCATCTCCGCCGCCGCCGCGCGGCGCTCGGCCACCGCCAGGTCGCCGGCCGCGCGCTCGGCGGCCTCGGCCGCCCGATCACGTCGGTCGGCCAGCCCCTCCTCGCCCGCCTGCCCGATCTCCCCGAGCAGCCGCTCCGCGGCCAGGGCCATCTCCGACCGGTCGCGCGACGCGCGATCCACCGCGATGCGGGCGTTCCTCGCCCGCTCGCGCAGCGACTCCGGGTCATCGCGCTCGAGCGCTGCCGCCTCGGCGGCATGGCCCTCGCGCGCTGCCTGCGCCGTGGCGCCAAGCTCGCGGGCGCGTGACTCCAGCGCGTCGTCGTCGCACTCCGCGCGTGCCACCTGGAGCGCCCTCCGATCGCCCTCCAGCCGGGTTGCATCGCCCTGCAGTCCAGCATCGGCGCCTGCCAGCGCCGCGCGAAGATCGGTGACGGCCTCCTCGGCCGCGGCGTGGGCGCCGCGGGCGGAGTCCTCGACGCGTCGGGCTGCCTCGCGGGCGTCCGCCGCGCTGCGGGCGGCATCGCGGGCCTCGTCAAGCGAGAGCGTGCCCATGGCGTCGGCGGCATAGGCCGCAGCGCGCTCCGCCGCGCGGGCGATCTTTCCCTCGAGCTCCTCGGGGGTGAGGTCGCGCAGCTCACGCTGGCGCGATTCGCGCGCCGCGATGAGCCGCGATTCGGCGTCGAGCCGCTGCCTCTCGAGCGCCCGCGCTGCATCCACGCCGTCGTCGACGGACACGCCCGCTCGAGACAGCAACTGGCCGAGATGATCCTCGGCAGCGCGCTGGGCGCCGAGCGCGGCCTCGCCGTCGCCTTGCACGCCGATGCGTGCCACCCCCGCGATCTCGAGATCGGCGCCGGCGGGCACATCGATCGCCGCCTCACCCCCTGCAGCGAGGCGCTCCGCGCCGTCGCCATGGGTCACCTCGAGCTCGCGCTGGGCGGTGATCACGAGGCGTGCGCCCGTGGCGCGTGCCCGCTCGCGGGCCACCGCGAGGTCGAGCACGGCCTGCTCGATGCGCTGCATCAGATCGGCGTCGACCGCGCACGTGCCGAGGAACTCCTCGGCCGCGCGGATCTCGTCCTCAGCGCGCGACACCAGCTGCTGCCGCTCCTCGAGCAGCTCGAGGGCCGAGGCGTCACGGATGGCCTGCGTCACCTCCACGGCGCGGTCGAGGGCGCGGTCGGCATCCCTCGATGCCTGGACGGCGCTCGCGAGCGCCGCAGAGGTGGTGGTGGCGTCGGCCGTCGCCGCTGCAAGGCGCTCCTCGAGCGCGGCAGCCCGCTGGGTGGCGTCCGCCACGCTCTGCTCCGCGTCGGCCACCGCTGCGGCCAGGGCGGTGCGTTGCTCATAGGCAGCAGCCGCCGCACGAGCGCGATCCTCCGCGGCCTCCGCGGCGCGCGCGAGCTCGGCCACCCGCTCCTCGCGCCGTTCCATGGCCGTCATCTCGGCCACCAGCTCGTCCCTGCGCTGCTCGAGCCCGGGCTCGCGTTCATCGGCCGCGGCGATCTCGCGCGAGAGCCGCCGGTGCTCGTCGATGCGCCCCTCCTGGCGGGCCAGGGCGTCGAGTGCGGCGACCTCCTCCGCGCGGGCCACGTCGGCGGCCTCGCGCAGGTCGAGGCGCGCGCGGTTGGGCTGGCCGCCCGGCGTGGTCCACTCGAGGCGGGCCTCCTCGACCCGGGCCATCAGCGGACCGGCGTCGTCGTCCCCGGCCGCCCGCACCCCCGCGGCATCGTCCAGCGCCCGGGCCAGCGTGGCGCTCTCGCCGAGGTCGGCCTGGGTGAGCGGAAGCCCCTGCTGCTGGCGCAGCGCGGTGAAGAGCGCCACGTCGAGCGTCTCGCCGAGTATCTGCTCCACCCGGTCGTGCGCCTCGCGGCCCGTGAGCTGCTCGGGCACGGGCTCGTGGATGCGCAGCTCGGTGGAGGCGTCCTTCACCCACCTCTTCGCGTAGGTCATGCGGTAGCCGCCGGTCTCGAACTCCATCTCGGCCCACGGACCCACGTCGCGCCCCGCCGGTTGCGCGGCCTTCACGCGCGCCTTGCCCGACGACGACGGGTCGGCCAGGAGCATGTCGATTGCGTCGGCCAGCGTGGACTTCCCCGCCTCGTTCGGCCCCTCCACGATGGTGACCCCCTCGGGGGCGAACACCACCTCAGCCGCGCCCACGCCGCGGAAGTCGCGCAGGGCCAGGCG
>CAIQOY010000347.1 GCA_903873565.1 uncultured Actinomycetes bacterium | reverse complement strand
GCCATCGCCGCCGCGAGGCCGTCGCCGGCGGCGGCGCGGCCGGTCTCGACGACGAAGGCGTGGATCAGGGGCAGCCCGAGCCCGGACACGACGCGCTCGGCGGAGACGTGGCCCCACTCGGGGTGGCGGGCGCGCAGCCACAGGAGCAGCGCGTCCTCGCGCTCGTCGCGCGGACCGAAGTCGACGTGGCCGCCCTCGCTCGCGAACGGCGCCCAGCCCGGGCCGGCGGGCACCAGGCCGGCGATGCCGAGGCCGGTGCCCGCGGAGCAGACGGCGCGGTTGCCGACGAGGCCGATCCGGTCGGGCTGGAGCTCCGCGACCGCGCCGGGCGCGAGCTCGCCGATCCCCCAGGCGTTGGCCAGCAGGTCGTTGAGCAGGTGCGCGGCGGGGTGGCCGATCGCGTCGCGCAGCTCGTCCTCGGAGACCGCCCACGGCAGGTTGATGGGCGCGGTGCGGCCGCCCACGAGCGGCGCGGCGATGCCGATCGCGGCCGCGTCGGCGGGGCCGGGGTGCTCGGCGAGGTAGCGGCGCACGAGCGCGGCCAGGGACTCCGCGCCGGGCACCGGGTAGACGGCGCGGTCGACCAGCTCGACCGGGCCGGGCCCCGGCCGGGCGCGCGCGAAGCGGGCGTGGGTCCCGCCGATGTCGCCGGCGAGGACCCCGGTCACGGCGTGATCACCACGCGGCCGAGGCTGCGCAGGGCGTCCTCGTAGCCGCGCGGGGCGGAGTAGACGGTGTCGAGCGCCTGCGAGAGCAGCGCCGCGTCGCAGGCGGCGCCGGGGCGGGGCGCGATCGCGCGCCCGGCGATCGTGACGGCCTCGACGGGCTCGGGGCCGGTGCCGGGGCTGAGCGAGACGTTGACGTCGGCGCGCGCCGCGATCCAGCCGGCGAGGAGCAGCGCGGCGGGGCTGGCCGGGTCGCCGACCACGTGGGCGGACGGGGCGAAGGCGAGCAGGCCGCGGGCGTCCTCGGGCTCGAAGGCCGCGCTGATCCGCTGGCGCCACGAGCGGGTGCGCAGCCAGGCCAGGTCGCGGCTCGGGTGCGCGAGCGCCGTGGCGTGGGCGAAGGCGAGGGCGCGCGCGGGGTCGGGGTCGCGGTCGGAGTCGAAGACGGTGACGTGCGCGGTCACCGACAGGGCGGCCGCGACGGCGCCGTGGTCGCAGCCCGGCAGCCACGCCACGGTGGGGATGCCCCGGGCCAGGAGCGGCGCGATCAGGCTCTGGGCGTGGGCGAGGCGGTCCTCGTCGGCCCGCAGGTGCACGTCCTCGACGAGCACGTCCATGCGGGCCTCGCCGACCCGCACGAGCCGGACCCGCACCTCGCCGTCCAGCCGGTCGGCGTCGTGGCGGGCGAGGCGCACCATCCGGGCGGGGTGGAGCGCGAGCTCCTCGCGCGAGCCGCCGTCGTGGGGCACGGGCGCGACCGGCCCCGCGTGCGGGGCCACCAGCAGGTTCATCGTGCGCAGGGAGACGTGGTCGCCGCCGAGGTGCTCGGCCTCGCGCAGGAGGCGCGCGAGGGCCTCGGCGACGCGGTCGGTGCCCGTGTCGGTGGCGGCCCAGTGCAGGCCGCGGATCAGGTCCCCGGGGGCGTGGGCCGGCGCGCTCACAGCCGCCGCCACTTGCGCCCGTCGTCGCGGATCAGGGCGTCGGCCGACGGCGGCCCCGGGGTGCCGGCCTCGTACGGCTCGAGCGGGACCTCGCCGGCCTCCCAGGCGGCGATCACCGGGTCGACGATCCGCCAGGCCTGCTCGACCTCGTCGGCGCGCGTGAACAGGGTGGCGTCGCCGCGCAGGGCGTCGAGGAGCAGCCGCTCGTAGGCCTCGGGCGTGTCGCGCGTGAAGGTCTCGCCGTAGAGGAAGTCCATCCGCACGGGCCGGAGCTCGGTCTCGGCGCCCGGCGCCTTGGCCTCGATGCGCAGCGAGGCGCCCTCGTTGGGCTGGATCGAGAGGGTCAGGAGGTTGGGGCGGATGCTGCCGCTGATGCGCGGGTCGGCGAACGGCTTGTGCGGCACGGGCCGGAAGGCGATCGTGATCTCCGTCGAGCGGCGCGGCATCCGCTTGCCCGCCCGCACGTAGAACGGCGTGCCCGCCCAGCGCCAGTTGTTGACCTCGAGCTTGAGCGCGGCGAGGGTGTCCGTCTGGGAGCCGGCCGGCACGTCCGGCTCGTCGAGGTAGCCGGGCACCGGCCCGCCGTCGACGTGGCCGGCCGTGTACTGCCCGCGCGCCGAGCGCACGCAGCGGATCGAGCGCAGCGCCTTGGCCTTCTCCTCGCGGATCTCGTCCGCGCTGAAGGTGGCGGGCGGCTCCATCGCCGTCAGGGCGACGAGCTGCATCGCGTGGTTCTGGATGATGTCGCGGATCGCGCCGGCCTGGTCGTAGTAGCCCGCGCGGCCGCCGATCCCGAGGTCCTCCGCGGCGGTGATCTGCACGTGGTCGATGTAGCGGCGGTTCCAGAGCGGCTCGAAGATCCCGTTGGCGAAGCGGAACACCAGCAGGTTCTGGACCGTCTCCTTGCCGAGGTAGTGGTCGAGCCGCAGGATGTCGCGCTCGTCGAAGGCGGCCGTCACCTCGCGGTTGAGGTCCTCGGCGCTGCGCAGGTCGTGCCCGAAGGGCTTCTCGATCATCAGGACCGACTCGGGGTCCGAGCCGCGGGCGAGGCCGACGCCGTCGAGGGCCTGCGCGATCGGCCCGAACAGCCGCGGCGCCACCGCCAGGTAGAACAGCCGCCGGGTGGGGCCGCCGAGGGCCTGGTCGCCGTCGACGAGGTTCTGGCGCAGCCGCTCGAACAGCGCGGGATCGTTGACGTCGCCCTGCAGGAAGTCGACGCGGTCCATCAGGCGGTCGAGGACCTCCTGCACGACGCCGCTGCGGGAGTGGGCCTGGACGGCGGCCTGCATGTGCTCGCGGAAGGTGTGCTCCTGCATCGACGAGGCGACGCCGACGACGCGGAAGCGGTCGGGCAGGCGGTCCTCGGCGGCGAGGTTGTAGAGCGCGGGCAGGAGCTTCTTGGCGGCGAGGTCGCCCGTGGCCCCGAACAGCACGAAGGTGGCGGGGCGCACGGCGCCGCCGGGCACGTCCTGGGCGAAGGGGTTCTCGAGCTCGCCGGGCTCGTCGGTCGGGTCGTCGTCCACGTGCGGGAGGGTAGCCGCCGGCGGCCGCACGCGGGTCGCGCGGATCCCGCTTCCGCTCCGGGGCCTTTCCGAATACGATCCCGTCGGCGCGATCAACCGGCGCAGAGGGAGGACGACGTGGCGGACGTGGCATTCCATACGGCGACGACGGTCGATGAGGCCCTGGCCCTCGTCGGCGACGGCTCCGACGCGCGCGTCGTGGCCGGCGGCTCGGACCTGGTGGTCCAGACGCGCGGCGGCCGCGCGCTGCCCGGCAACGTGGTGGCGATCCACCGGATCGCGGAGCTGCACGGCCTCGAGGCCGGCGACGAGCTGGTGCTCGGCGCGCTCGTCTCCCACGCCGACATCTGCGCCGACGCCGCGGTGCGCTCGACCTGGACCGCGCTGGCCGACGCCTCGGCCCTGGTCGGCTCGCACGCCACCCGCAACGTCGGCACCGTCGGCGGCAACCTGATGAACGCCTCGCCCGCGATGGAGACCGGCGGCCCGCTGGTCGTGCTCGGCGCCCGCGTCGAGCTGCGCTCGGCGGCCGGCGGCCGCGAGCTGGGCGTCGAGGAGCTGTGGACCGGCCCGGGCCGGACCGCCGCCCAGCCGGGCGAGCTCCTGACCCGCGTGATCGTGCCGCGCGCGGCCGACCGCTCGGGCAGCGCCTACGTGCGGCTCGAGTACCGCCGCGCGATGGAGATCGCGATCGTCGGCGCCAGCGCGTCGGCGACCCTCGCCGACGACGGCAGCGTGGCCGCCTGCCGCGTGGCCCTGACCGCGCTCGCCCCGACCATCATCCGCAGCCCCGCCGCGGAGGCCGCGATCGTCGGCACGGCCGGCGACGAGGCCGCGCTCGCCGCCGCCCAGGCCGGCGCCGCCGCCGACGCGCAGCCGATCTCCGACCTGCGCGCCACGGACGACTACCGCCGCGCCATGGCCGGCGTGATCGCCCGGCGCGCGATCGACGTCGCCCTGCGCCGCGCCCGCGGCGAGGAGTTCCCCGTCCCCGCCACCCCCGCGTTCATGGAGGGCTCCGCCTGATGAAGCACGCCGCCACCCTGACCGTCAACGGGATCGCCTACCCGGTCGAGCTCGACGGCGACACGACGCTGGTCAAGGCGCTGCGCGAGCAGCTCGGCCTGACCGGCACCAAGGAGGGCTGCGACGACTGCGAGTGCGGCGCCTGCATGGTGATGGTCGACGGCAAGCCCGTGAACTCGTGCACGTACTTCGCCCTGCAGGCCGTGGGCTCCGAGGTGACCACGGTGGAGGGCCTCGCCGACGGCGAGGAGCTGTCCGCCCTGCAGGCCGCCTTCCTCGACCAGGGCGGGGTCCAGTGCGGGTTCTGCACGCCGGGGATGCTGGTCTCCGCGCACGCGCTCCTGCGCCGCACCCCGGACCCCTCCGAGGAGGAGATCCGGCTCGCCCTGGCGGGCAACCTCTGCCGCTGCACCGGCTACCAGAAGATCGCGGCGGCCGTGGTGCAGGCCGCCAAGGGCGCGTAGTCCCGCAGCGGCGGGCCGCGGCCGGGCGGTACCCTGCCCGCGTGGACCCGGTCGAGGGCCAGACCCCGCTCTACGACGCCGACGGCGCGCGCCGGTTCGACCGCGTGGCGATCGACGAGCTCGGGGTGCCCGGGATCGACCTGATGCGGGCCGCGGGCCGGGTCTCGGACCGCGTCCGGCGCGGGCGCTTCGCCGGCCTGCGCCGCGTGGTGGTGGCGGCGGGCCCGGGCCAGAACGGCGGCGACGGCTGCGAGGTCGCGCGGCTCGCGCGCGCCGCG
>CAIQOY010000346.1 GCA_903873565.1 uncultured Actinomycetes bacterium | reverse complement strand
GACCCGGCGGCGCCCGACGCGGGCCGCACCGCGCTCCTGATCCAGCCCGGGTACGGCTTCCGGGCGGTGGACGCGCTGGTCACCAACTTCCACCTGCCGCGCTCGACCCTGCTCGCGCTCGTGATGGCGCTCGGCGGCGAGTCCGCGCTGCGCGCCGCGTACGCTCACGCCGTGCGGGAGCGCTACCGGTTCTACTCCTTCGGCGACGCGATGCTGATCGCGTGAGCGCGCCCGGGGACTTCGCGGTCGAGGCGGTCGACGGCGCGGCGCGCGCCGGGCGGCTGGTGACGGCGCACGGCGTGGTGGAGACGCCCGTCTTCATGCCCGTCGGCACCCTGGGCACCGTCAAGGGGGTCGACCCGGCCGAGCTCCGCGCCGTCGGCACGCAGATCCTGCTCGGCAACACCTACCACCTGCACCTGCGCCCCGGCGAGGACCTCGTGGCGGAGCTCGGCGGGCTGCACCGCTTCATGGGCTGGGACGGGCCGATCCTGACCGACTCCGGCGGCTTCCAGGTCTTCTCGCTGGCCCACACCCGCACCGTCGACGACGACGGGGCCACGTTCCGCAGCGTCTACGACGGCGACCTCGTGCGGCTGCGGCCCGAGGACGCGATGCGGATCCAGGCCGACCTCGGCTCCGACATCGCGATGTGCTTCGACGAGGTGCCCGCGGCCGACGCCCCGCTCGCCGAGGTCGCCCGCGCCGTCGAGCGCACGACGCGCTGGGCGGAGCGCTGCCGCGCCAGCCCGGCGGCGCCCGGGCAGCTGCGCTTCGGCATCGTCCAGGGCGGCACCGACGCCGCGCTGCGGGAGCGCAGCGCGCGCGACCTGATGGGGATCGGCTTCGACGGCTACGCGATCGGCGGGCTCGCCGTCGGCGAGGAGCGCGACGAGACCTTCCGGGTCACGGCCGAGACGGCGTCGCTCCTGCCGGTCGACCGCCCGCGCTACTTCATGGGCATCGGCGATCCCGAGGGGATCCTGCGGGTGATCGCGGCCGGGGTCGACATGTTCGACTGCGTGCTGCCCACGCGCCTGGGCCGGACCGGGGCCGCGCTGACCGCGCACGGGCGGCTCAATCTGCGCAACCGCGCCTACGCCCGCGATCCGCTCCCGCTCGATCCGGACTGCCCCTGCCCGACCTGCGCGCGCTTCTCCCGGGCCTACATCCGCCACCTCGTGGCGCAGCGCGAGCTGCTCGGCATGCGGCTTCTCTCGGTCCACAACATCGCCTTCCTGCTAGCCTTGGCCGCTCAGGCGCGGGAGGCGATCGTCGAGGGACGGTTCGACGACTTCCAGCGTGCAGCCCTCGAGAGACTCGCCGGAGACGACTGACGTGAACCAGCAGCTGATCCTGCTCCTTGTCGTCATGGCGGCGCTGTTCTACCTGCTCATCTACCGCCCGCAGGCGAAGGCCAAGCGCCAGCGCGCGGAGCTCGAGCGGTCGCTCGACGTCGGCCGTCGCGTCGTCACCATCGGCGGCCTGCACGGCGAGATCGTCGCGATCGACGCCGACACGGCCGACGTGGAGATCGCCGACGGGGTCGTCGTGACGTTCGACCGCCGTGCGATCTCCGCGACCGCCCGTCCCGAGGACGAGGCCGCCGACGACGAGGACCTCGAGGACGAGGACCTCGACGACGAGGAGCTCGAGGACGACGTGCTCGGCGACGAGGCCGACGAGGTCGATCCGCAGGCGGTCGAGGACGCCGCGGGCCACGACGCCGGCGCCGGTGCGGACGACGCGGACGCCGGGGACGCCGGGCGCCCCGCCTGAGGCCGATGCTCCGCCGCAGCACGTTCCTGATCCTCGTCGCGGTGCTCGCGCTGCTCGTGGGCACGGGCGTCCTCTCGTTCCTGCGCGTCCCCGTCCTCGGGCTCGACCTGCAGGGCGGCGCGGAGGTGACCCTCGAGGCCCAGCCCGAGAAGGGCCAGGAGGTCACCGAGGAGCAGATGAACCAGGCGGTGCAGATCCTGCGCACGCGCGTCGACGCCCTCGGCGTCGCCGAGCCGCAGATCCAGAAGGAGCAGGGCAACCGCATCTCCATCGCCGTGGCCGGCGAGGACGACCCCTCGCGCGTCTTCGCGCTCGTCGGCTCGACCGGGCAGCTCTACTTCATCGACCTGCAGGAGGGCCTCACGCAGGGCGTCTCGCGCTCCTTCGTGGCCGGCGCCGGGATCGCCCCCAAGACCTCGCTCTACGAGCTCCTGACGGCGGTGCCGAAGGAGCTCCAGAAGGGCGACCAGAGCCTGCTCTACGCCTTCAAGAAGGGCGACACGGCGGAGCCCCTCAACGAGTTCGGGGCCGTCGACGAGGACCAGCTCCTGCTGCAGCTCGGCGAGCAGTCGATCCCGGCCGACGTCGAGGTGCTCGGCGTCCCCAAGGACACGATCGCGGTGCGCTGCTCGAACCAGAGCCCGGCCGGCTGCCCCCCGAACATCACCCCGGTCCCGTCCACGGCCGCTGAGAAGTTCTTCTGGTACCTGTTCGACCTGCCGCCGCCGGACCAGCGCCTGACCGGCGACGACCTCGACAGCGCGCGCTCCGACTTCGACCCGCAGACCGGCCAGCCGGTCGTGCTGATGGACTTCACGGATCGCGGCGCCGAGCTGTTCGGGTCGATCACGAAGCAGCTCGCGGAGCGCGGCCGCTCCGAGTGGAGCGCGGCCGGCGCGCAGCAGGGCACCGAGGCCGGGTTCTTCCAGAACTTCGCGATCATCCTCGACGGCGAGCTGCAGACGTACCCGACGATCGACTTCGTCCAGAACCCGAACGGGATCGAGGGCGGCAGCGCGCAGATCACCGGGCTCGACAGCCCCGGCGAGGCCAACGACATCGCGCTGGTCCTGCAGTCGGGCTCGCTGCCGGTGCGCTTCGTCGCGCTCTCCTCGAGCCAGGTCTCGGCCACGCTCGGCGAGGAGTCGCTGCGCCAGGGCCTGATCGCGGGCCTCGCGGGCCTGCTCCTGATGATGATCTACCTGGTCGTCTTCTACCGCTTCCTCGGGCTCGTCGCCGACCTCGCCCTGATCATCTTCGCGGCGCTCTTCTACGGGGTGATCCTCGCGATCCCGGTGACGATGACCCTCCCGGGCATCGCGGGCATGATCCTCACCATCGGCGTCGCCGCCGACGCGAACATCGTCGTGTTCGAACGCGTGCGCGAGGAGTACCGCTCCGGCAAGACGCTGCGCGCGGCGATCAGCGCCGGCTACTCGCGCGGCTTCCGCACCATCCTCGACGCCAACGCGGTCACCCTGATCACCGCCGGCGTGCTGTTCGTGGCCGCGCAGTCGACCGTCAAGGGCTTCGCCTTCCTGCTCGCCCTCGGCGTGATCGTGTCGATGTTCACGTCGGTGTTCGCGACGCGGGCGATCCTCAGCGTGCTGTCGGGCTTCGCGTGGTTCGACAACCCGCGCGTGATCGGCGCCACCACGAAGCCGGTGCGCTGGCGCTTCGACTTCGCGCGCCGCAAGCGGCTCTGGTTCGGCATCGCGGCCGTGACGATGGTCGTCTGCGCCGGCGCCATCGGGATCCGCGGGCTCAACCTCGGCCTCGACTTCACCGGCGGTACCCGCATGGCGATCGTGACCGCGGAGCCCGCCACCGTCGAGGAGGTGCGCAGCATCCTGACCGGGGTGGACGGCGATCTCCGCACCGCCATCGTGCGCGGCGAGGGCGAGCAGTCGGGCAGCACCTACACGAGCTTCCAGATCGACGCGAAGGAGATCCCCGCCGCCGAGATCCAGACGATCAGCCAGCAGGTCAACCAGGCGTACGGGCTCGCGCAGGAGATCGACGTGCGCACCGTGTCGGCCTCGTTCGGGTCCGAGATCCTGCGCGGCGCGCTGCTCGCGCTCGCCTTCTCGCTGCTCCTGATCATCATCTACATGGCGGTGCGCTTCGACTGGAAGTACGCCGTGCCGATGGTGGTCGCGCTCCTGCACGACCTCGTGCTGGCCGCCGGCGTCTACGCCATCTCCGGGCGCGAGGTGACGAGCGCCTCGATCGCGGCGCTCCTGACGATCCTGGGCTACTCGCTGTACGACACGATCATCGTGTTCGACCGCGTCCGCGAGAACGAGCGCGCCCTCAAGCGGCACACCTACGACCAGATCGTCAACATCTCGCTGTGGGAGACGGTCACCCGCTCCCTCAACACGTCGCTGTCGACGCTCGTGCCGATCCTCGCGCTCCTGATCTTCGGCGGCGAGACCCTCCAGGACTTCGCCTTCGCGCTCGTGGTCGGCATCGCCTCGGGCGCCTACTCGTCCTTCTTCATCGCCTCGCCGCTGCTCAGCGTGCTCAAGTCGCGCGAGCCGGAGTACCGCAGCCGTCGCGGCTCCGACGAGCTGCCCGCCTTCATCCTCGGCAAGGAGGGCGCCGCCACGCAGCGCCGGCCGGTCGCCGTGGCCGCCGGGGGCGGGGGGATGGACCCCGACCTCGTGGCCGAGCTGCAGGCGGAGGCCGCCGAGCTCGAGGCCCGCGACGCGCCCGCGCCCGAACCCGACACAGGTCCCGAGCCCGCGGCGGATGCGCCGCCCGCCGCGCCGCCGCCCGCCCCGTCCGCCGGCGGGCCGGACG